>JAIXVM010000015.1 GCA_027482995.1 Hyphomonadaceae bacterium
AGTCCAGAAGCCGTGTGCGGTCCCGCTCCAGCATTTCCACATAGGCCAGCAGGTGATGGCCGAGCGTAACCGGCTGCGCGGTCTGCAGGTGGGTGAAGCCCGGCATGAACGTCGCGGTGTTTTCGCCGGCCCGGCGCACCAGCGCGGCCTGCAGCGCCGTGACCAGATGGCTCGTCTCTGCCAGCGCGCCGCGCGTCCAGAGCCGGAAATCCGTGACGACCTGGTCGTTGCGGGACCGCGCGGTATGCAGCCGCCCCGCCGGCTCGCCGATCAGCTCCTTGAGGCGGGCTTCGACATTCATGTGAATGTCTTCCAGCTCGCGCCGGAACGGGAAGGTCCCGGCCCGCATCTCCGCCGAGATCAGGTCGAGGCCGGACTGGATCGCCTCATTGTCCGAGGCGCTCAATATGCCCATCTCGGCCAGCATGTCCGCGTGCGCCCGGCTTCCGGCGACGTCTTCCTCGGCCATCCGCCGGTCCACATCGAGCGAGGCATTGATCTCGTTCATGATGTCGGACGGCGTTGCGGCAAAACGGCCACCCCACATCGTCTGGCCTTTACCCGGATTCATCGCCATATCCCTCGCTATCGGCCTCTCGGAGCGCGCGCCCCAAATGATACGCTATGCCTTTGCAGGCCTCTTCTTGGTCGCCGTCGCCGCGATTGTCTATGTGCTGATGAGCGCAGCCAGCGGCAAACCGCCCGTCAACCCGTTGGAGCGTTATGCCAAGGGCACGCTCGAGAAGGTGGACTTTGCGTCCGCCGGCAAACCCGCGCCGTCCGGAACCTTCACGGTCGCCGACGGGACCGAGGCAGATCTCGCAAGCTTCAAGGGCAAGACGATCCTCGTGAACTACTGGGCAACCTGGTGCCCGCCTTGCGAAAAGGAGATGCCGTCGCTCGGCGCCCTGCAGGCCGCGCGCGGCAGCGACACGTTCGAAGTCGTCGCGATCAGCATCGATTCGGATGAGGATGTTGAATTTGCCCGCCAGCGGCTGACCGAACTCGGCGCCGCCAACATCACCTTCCGGCATGCTCCGCTGGACCGCGGCGACATCGTCTATGGCGCGGACGTCCAGGGCTTTCCGACGACGATCCTCTACGGACCCGACGGTACAGAGCTGGCCCGCCTGTCCGGCGAAGCCGACTGGAGCTCACTCGAAGCCGTTCAGTTTATCGATGCGGCCCTAAGGCAGGCTCGCTAGCGCCGTTTTGACCCGCGCGAGCTGAAGCGCCATCTCGGCTTCAGGCGCCGGGGTGGAGGCGGCCAACGGGGCCTTGCCGGTCCACATCAGCACAAGCAGGTCCAGTTCCAGCTTCAGGTCACCGTAAACAGCGGGGTCTTGCGCCGCCGCAATGTCGCGCGCCACGACCGCAAAGCCATACGCATCCTGAAACTCGCCAGCATTGACAATCTCGCCGTCGTCGACGCCGGCATCATACTCGTCCGCCGTCGTCTTCATCAGGTATTCGATGATGTCCTTCGGCGTCCCGCCGGCCGCATCGCGCATCGCTTTTACATTGGCTTCAGCTTCGGCCAGCAGCGGCTCGATCTCGTCGGCGGGTTTTCCCGCCTCCAGCGCCGCGGAGACCTGCTCGAAGACTTCAGGTTTGAAGCCGAGTGCATCGAGACCGGCGCGCTCATCGGCATGGGTTTCCGATACCGGATGCAGCAAGTGCGGTGCCGCTTCGTTGGGCGCGCCCGCGCGGTAAAGCGCCAGTCCTGCCGCGACATGTCCGGACATGAACGCCAGGCGTTTTTCCACTGGCAGAGCAGCCGCGCCGTCCAAGCGGGGAAACGCGCCTTCGCCTTCACCGCCCTCGCCGCCTTCACCATGCCCGCCATGGGCTTCGTCGGCCGCTTGCGCCGCAACCGGGGCGCTGGCCTCGCCGCCTTCACCGCCACAGGCCGAAAGGCTGGCCGCGCCAATCAGGGCCGCGCCGAGGCCGAGGCCCATCCAGCGTTTGGATACGAAGTTCATGTCAGGTCTCCGGAATGATTTGCACCCTCTGTCTACGCCCGCTAGACTGCGGAATGCAAGTCATTCTCAGTTTTAGCGGCGCGGCATCATGTACCTGACCCTGGCCAATGTCCTTTCCCTCGACACCTTGGCGAGCGTGTTGTCGGCGACCGAGACGCTGACCTGGCAACCCGGAGAGTTGACCGCCGGCGGCCGGGCGCGCGCCGTGAAACACAACCTGCAAGCTGACTTGCGATCCGAAGCCGGCGAAGCGCTTCATGCCGCCCTGCTGGACGACATCTCCGGCCATGCTGTCCTGCGCGCGGCGGCCCGGCCGCGCCGTTTCTCCCGCCTCCTGCTCAGCCGCACAGAGGATGGCGGGCATTATGGCCGCCATGTCGACAACGCCCTGATGCCCGTGCCCGCGGGCCGACTGCGCACGGACCTTTCCTTCACGCTCTTCCTGTCGGATCCGGCCACCTATGACGGCGGCGAACTGGTGATCGACACGCCCGCCGGCGACTACACCGCCAAGCCGGACGCCGGCGATCTGGTCCTCTACCCGTCCGGCGCCATCCACGAAGTCCGCCCGGTCACCCGGGGCAGCCGCCTCGCCTGCGTCGGCTGGATCGAAAGCAGCATCCGGGACGCCGCCGCGCGCGACATCCTGTTCGATCTTGAGAACCTCAAAATCTCGCTCGCCGCCCGCCTGCCATCAGACGCGCCCGAATTGCTCGCGATGGACAAATCCATCGGCGCGCTGCTGCGCCGCTGGGCTGACGCCTAGCTGGCCGCTGCCGCGCACCAGTCGGGCTTTTTCTGCCGTCCATCGTAGTCCCAGGTCCGGTGCGTGCCTCCGGCGACCAGCAGGCCGGCCACATCCTCGCCGCCGATTTCCAGCCGCACAACGGTGCGCTCGTACCTGTCCGTACCGCGCGTCTCGCTGACGATCACCGTCTTGCCGCGCGTAAGCTCCAGCGCGGCTTCCTTGGCTTTGTAGCCGAGCGCGCGCTCCGCTTCGCACTTCGCCCCGCCGCGCTGCTTCATCGAACCGGTTTCCGGCGAATCGATCCCGTGCAGACGGAACTTCGTGCCGTCCGAAAGCCGTCCGGAATCGCCATCCGACCAATAGACTGTCAGCGGTGTCTCGACAGCCGCGGAAGTCGCAGCTGCAGCCACCGGCGCCCGGGACGCATAGAGCGCGCCGCCCACGACAATCGTCAGCATTACCCCCGCGCCAGCGAGATAAGTCAGCGGTGTACGGACGGTCATCAGCATCTCCTCGAACTTCGGTTCCGATGTCCAAGGAGCGCGAGAGGCGTAAACGATAAGTTAAGGCGGCCCGCGCCCTACCGGGTCGGCACCGGGTGATCGCCGGAATAGTCGTAGAATCCGCGCCCGGATTTCTTGCCCAGCCAACCGGCCTCGACGAACTTCACCAGCAACGGACACGGCCGGTACTTCGTATCGGCAAGCCCGTCATGCAGAACCTGCATGATCGACAGGCACGTATCGAGGCCGATGAAATCCGCGAGCCGCAACGGCCCCATCGGATGGTTGGCGCCGAGACGCATCGCGGTATCAATCGACTCTACGTTTCCGACGCCCTCATAGAGCGTATAAACCGCTTCATTAATCATCGGCATCAGGATCCGGTTGACGATGAAGGCGGGATAATCCTCGGCGTTCGTCGTCGTCTTACCGATGCGCTTCGCATAGGTGATCGCCGTCTCGAAGGTTTCCTGATCGGTATTCAGCCCGCGGATCACCTCGACCAGCTTCATCAGCGGTACCGGATTCATGAAGTGCAGCCCGATGAACCGTTCGGGCCTGTCGGTCACCGACGCGAGCCGCGTGATCGAGATCGACGAGGTGTTGGTTGCGAGGAACGCATGCGCCG
>JAIXVM010000003.1 GCA_027482995.1 Hyphomonadaceae bacterium
CTGCTGCAGCGGCGGCCTTGTCGGCCTTTTCCTTGGCGCGGTCGGCCATCTTCTTGCCGGGCGCAGCCTTGTTCGGATTGTTGCGGGCGTCGCGCTTGGCGAGGCCGGCCTGGTCGAGCATGCGCGCGACGCGATCGGTCGGCTGGGCGCCCTTGGCGAGCCATTCCTGCACGCGCTCGACTTTCAGCACGACGCGCTTTTCGGCGTCGCCGGGAAGGGTCGGAGAATAGGTGCCGATCTTTTCGATGAAGCGGCCGTCGCGCGGCGAGCGGCTGTCGGCCACCACGATGGAATAAAAGGGCTCTTTTTTCTTGCCGCCGCGCGAGAGGCGAATTTTCAGGGACATGGACTTCTCCTTCGATTGATGCGGGCCGCAGCCCGGAGGGGTTACTTTTTGTCTTTGGGGACCGTGAGGCCCGGGAGGCCGGGCAGTCCAGGCAGGCCGGGCAACGACCCGCCCGCGCCTGGAAGGCCGCCTGCGCCGGGCAAGCCCGGCAGGTTCGGGAGCTTGCCGCCGCCCAGCGCCTTCAATTGCTCCGGGGTCGGCATGCGACCGCCACCCGGCATGCCGGGCATCATGCCGCCGAACGGCGACTTGCCCTTGCCCATCGACTTGACCATGTCGGCCATGCCGCGGTGCATCTTCAAAACCTTGTTCACCTCGGCCACGTCGACGCCGGCGCCCTTGGCGATGCGGCGGCGGCGCGAAGCGTTCAGAACGTCCGGCTTTTGACGTTCCGCCTTGGTCATCGAGCGGATCACGGCGATCTGGCGGCGGATGATCTTGTCGTCGAGGTTAGCCTCGGAGATCTGGCCCTTGAGCTTTTGCACGCCGGGCAGCATGCCCATGATGCCCTTCATGCCGCCGAGCGTCAGGACCTGACCCAATTGGTTGGCCATGTCGTCGAGGTCGAACTGACCCTTGGCGAGCTTCTTGGCCATTTTCTCGGCCTGCTCGCGGTCGATGTTCTCGACGGCCTTTTCGACCAGGCTGACGACGTCGCCCTGGCCGAGGATGCGGCCGGCGACGCGGCGGGCGTCGAAAACTTCGAGGCCTTCGGGCTTTTCCCCGGTCCCGAGGAATTTGATCGGCAGGCCGGTGACGGCGCGCATCGAGAGGGCGGCGCCGCCGCGGCCGTCGCCGTCGGCGCGGGTGAGCACGAGACCGGTCAGCGCCAGACGCTCATGGAAACGGCGGGCCGTTTCGACCGCGTCCTGGCCCGTGAGGCTGTCGGCGACGAGGAGGATTTCGCCCGGGTTGGCGATCGCGGCCACGTCGGCGGCCTCGTTCATCATCTGCTCGTCGAGCGTGGTGCGCCCGGCGGTGTCGAGGATGAGCACATCATGCCCGCCGAGCTTCGCGGCCTGCATGGCGCGCTTGGCGATTTCCGCTGGCGGCTGGCCGGGGACGATCGGCAGCACATCGACGCCGATCGAGGCGCCCAGCACCTTCAGCTGCTCCATCGCGGCGGGGCGGCGCACGTCGAGCGAGGCGAGCAGGATGCGCTTCTTGCCGCGATCAGCGAGGCGTTTGGCGATTTTGCCAGTGGTGGTGGTTTTTCCCGAGCCCTGCAGGCCGGCCATCATCACGACGGCAGGCGGCGCATCGACGCGAAGGTGCGATTCTTCCTCGTTCGCGCCGAGCATCTCGACGAGGGCGTCATAGACGATCTTGATGACCTGCTGGCCGGGGCGAACCGAGCGGATGACTTCTTCGCCGACAGCGCGCTCGCGGACCTTGTCGATGAAGTCCTTGACCACGGGCAGCGCCACGTCAGCCTCAAGCAGCGCGACCCGGATCTCGCGCAAGGCCTCGCCCACGTCCTTTTCGGACAGCGCACCGCGCCCGGTCAGGCCGTCAAAGATACTGCCAAGGCGTTCGCTTAAGGCGTCGAACATCGCTTTCGTCTCCTCACATCGCGCAAAACCAAAAGGCCCCGCTGAGCGAAAATTCGCCGGGCGGGGGGCCCCGCTGGCCTCCTGTTCCTTATACAGGAACGTGTGCCGGTCAGGGCGCGCTGATCAGGTTGCGCAAGATGTCCGGCGCGTAAAGCACGGGGCTTTCCACAGGTCAAGCAAGGTGCAGCGCCTCGACCCGCGCCTGCAGGCGGGCGATGGCGACTTCGATTTCGCTGTCCAGCAGGGCGTAAAGCGCCATGTTGGACCAGGTGCCGCCCGCCGCGCGCATGTAGCCGCGCATCACGCCTTCGCGCACCGCGCCGAGGCGCTCGACCGATTTGATCGCCGCCGCGTTCTGCTCGTCGATGAGGTATTCGATGCGTCGGATCCGGCAGGCCGTGGCCCGCGTCATCAGGGCGAGCGCGGTGGCCGCCGGCACAACGCCGCTGCGCATGTCCTCGGGATGCCATTGATACCCGATCCGCAGACGCCGGTGGGTGCGCGAGATTTCGAGATAGGCCGCGACCCCCGCAAAGGCGCCGTCCGAAATACGTGTGACGGCAAACGGGATCGACCTGCCATCCTTTGCGTCCGCCAGCGTATGGTCGAAATAGGCGTCGAAATTGGTGCCACTGGGGATCACCGGCATCCAGGCCCACATCGCCTCGACCGCGCCGGACGCCAACAACGCCGCCCGGTGCGCCTCAGACAGGCGTTCAAGCCGCACATCAGCAACGGTCAGCCCGGGCGCGTCCAGTTTCATCGCAGTCATCATGCCACAAAGGACGGACCCGGACAATTCACCGGCGCGCGCGCCGATTGGACCTTGGATTTAACCGATCCTTCAAACTGCGATGCGAAAAGTCTTTCCATCCATCATTGAAAGAAGGCGCCAGCCCATGAGACTGCTCAAACAGGTGACACTGACCTTGCCCGCGCTGATCCTGGCAGCTGGCTGCACCACGATGTACGGCACGGTCCTGCCGCAGGCCGACGGGAATTACGAAGTCATCACGGCGGGCAAGTCCAAAGGTTCGGCGATGAAGGCCGCCCAGTCCGATGCAGAGAACACCTGCAAGAAGGCGACGGGCAACAAGCGCTTCGTGTCGTATGGAACCGATAGCGAGTTTACCGGTGTCACCATCGACCGGGGCGAAGGCGGCACCACGCGAAGCGTGATCGCCAGTGCGCTCGAATTTGCCGCAAAAATGGAAAACGACACGAACTATGATGTCAAAATGACATTCCGGTGTGTCGCGGACGGTCGTCAAACTGCCTACACGGCGCCGCCCGCGGCGTCTCCGGCTGTATCGGCTGCGCCAGTCGCCGCCGCTGCCGTGCCACAGACCGCTGCACCAACCGCGGAAACCGAAGACGCCAAGCGCGCTCGCATCCAGGCGATGCTGAACCGCGCAACGACCGGCGCCGAATAACACACTCAGCATAACTGCTTGAAACGCTGTTGGGCCGAAGCTTCACCGCTTCGGCCCTTTCGCATTCAACGCCGACGCATGAAGCCAGACGACCGCGGATACCTATTCCTTCGCCTTCGGAAACAGTTGCCGCGCGAGATAGGTGTATTCCAGCGCCGAGCGCTTCGCCCTTGCGGTCTGGTCCGCGGCGGCGGCGTGGCCGCCGTCGATGTTCTCGAAATAATAGAAGGGCAGACCGGCCTCCTCGAACCGCTTCGCCATCTTGCGCGCGTGGCCCGGATGCACCCGGTCATCCTTCGTGGACGTCACGAAGAAGGGCGTCGGATACGGCTTCGAGGCGTCGAAGTTCTGGTAGGGCGAAATGGTCTCGAGGAAGGCGCGCTCTTCCGGCACGTCGGGCGAGCCATACTCGCCGACCCAGGACGCGCCCGCCAGCAGCAGGTGGTAGCGCAGCATGTCGAGCAGCGGCACTTGCACGACAACCGCGTTCCAGAGATCCGGCCGCTGGTTCAACATTACGCCCATCAACAGGCCGCCATTCGAGCCGCCCTGGATGCCGAGATGCTCGGGCGAGGTGATCTTCTTCGCGATCAGGTCTTCGCCGACCGCAATGAAGTCATCATAGATGCGCTGGCGATTGAGCTTCAGGCCCGCCTGGTGCCAGTTCGGTCCGAACTCGCCGCCGCCGCGGATGTTGGCGAGCACATAGGCCCCGCCCTGCTCCAGCCAGTTGCGCCCCATCACGGCGCTGTAGGCCGGGTTCATCGAGACCTGGAAGCCGCCATAGCCATAGAGCAGCGTCGGCGTTGTGCCATCCAGCTTGATGTCTTCGCGGTGCACGATGAAATAGGGCACCTTCGTGCCATCCTTCGAGGTCGCAAAGAACTGCTCAACCTTGAGGCCTGCCGTGTCGAACTTCGCCGGCAGGCTCTTCAGCGGCGTCACCGCCCCGCTTGCGATGTCATAGTTCAGCAGCGAAGACGGCGTCAGGAAGTCTTCGTAGTTGAGGAACACGGCCGTCTCGTCTTCGTCCGCGAAGGCGATGCCGACCTGGCCGGTACCGGGCAGTTCGACCGGCGTGGTGGTCCATCCGCCTGCGGACGGCTCGAGGCGCAGCACCTTGCCGGTGACATTGTCGCTGATCGCCAGAAGCGCGGCGCCCTTGGCCACCGCCACGCCGTCCACGGCCTGCGTTGCGGTCGGACGGAACACGAGGCTCACCTTCGGCAGCTTGCGCGTCTTCAGGAAGGCGTCCAGCTCGAACGCCACGAGATCGCCCGCCTTGAAGGCGTCCTGCCCCTCCGGTGCCCAGTCCTGCTGGAGCGAAAAGAGGAACTGGCCTTTGTAGATGCCGTTGATGGACACCATCGGCGGGATCGGCCACTGCACCGGCGCGGTCTCCCCTTCCGGGAACCAGAAATAGCTCTGTGTAAAGAAGGTCTCGGACTGCACCGCGCCCTGAAGCACACGGCCATCCTCCAGCTGCATCGTCATCGGCCAGACGCCGACATCGGTCTCCTTGCCGCGGATGAGCTCGACGGCGCTCTCCAGCGGCGCGCCGCGCGTCCAGCGCTTGACGATCGACGGATAGCCGGACTCGGTCAGCGTGCCCTCGCCCCAGTTGGTGGCGACCAGCACCGTGTCGCGCCCCGCCCAGGCCAGGCCCTGCTTGGCTTCCGGTGTGACAAACCCGCCGTCCACGAACGTCTTCGTCTCGAGATCGAACTCGCGGTTGATCACCGCGTCCTTGCCGCCATCCGACAGCGACACGAGGCAGCTATACTTGCCGCCGGCCTTCGGGCGGAAACAGTCGGCGCCCTTGTAGACCCAGTTCTTGCCTTCATCGGCGGCGAGCTTGTCGAAATCGAGGATGGTCTCCCAGACCGGTGTCTCGGTCTTGTAGCTCGCCAGCGTCGTGCGGCGCCACAGGCCGCGCACGTTCACATCATCCTGCCAGAAATTGTAGACGAGGCCGTCGCGCACCGTGCCATACGGGATCCGCTCGCTGGAGTTCAGCACATCGAGCGCCGCTTTTTCGAAGCCGGCATAGCGCGGATCGGCCTCCAGCTCGGCCAGCGTGCGCGTATTCTGCGCCGTCACCCAGGCGAGCGCCTCAGTCCCCTCGACCTCCTCCAGCCAGAGATGGGAGTCGGCATCGAACGCTGCAGTGGAAGTCGCCTTGTTGGATGTCACATCAGTCTCCGGGTTGGGCACGTTGGCGCAGGCGGCCAGCGCGAGCGCGCTGAGCGAAGCAAGTATGAGGCGCATGGATACTCCTGGCTGGCATTGGTTTGGCCATGCCCGAACCCGAGGGTTCAGGGAAGCCGTTCGAGCGTGACCCGTTCGACCAGGATCCCGCGGCGCTTCTCCGGCACAACCGGCCGGATCGCGAAATAGTCGACGCCGGGTTCGGCGCCCATCACCGGTACGTCATACTCGAAACTGAAATCGGTGAAACCCGGCTGCAGGGCGAAAATCTTCCAGCCGGACTCGCCGGCGCGCCCGGCCGAATAATTGGCCTTCACCTCCATCGCGCCCTGGTCGCCCGTCGGGCGCACGCGGATGGTGGCGCGGATCTTCCGGCCGGAGAACTGCACCTCAAGATCGGGCGCCAGCCGGAAATGCGGCCCGAGCTCCGGCGCATCGTCCAGCGCGTCCGCATCCGCCTCGACCTGCAGCATGTAGCCGTCCTCCGGCGTGCGCAGAAGCTTGGTGCGCGCCTCCCCGCCGGCGATCATCTTGTTGAGGTAACGCCCATCAATCACGATGCGGTCATAGTTGAGCCCGTCACCCGCCACGGCGCCGCTGGGCAACCGGTTGATGCCCGGCTGCAGGGCCAGAAACACCATCATGATCGCGAGAAGGCCCGCCAGGGGAAAGAATAAGCGGTCGCGCATATCTGGCAGGTCCTCCGAAACGGCCCGGCTGGCCAAGCCCGGATGCTCCTGTTAGCAGGGTCAGACGCGGATTGGCGAGCCATTTGCGCCGAAGAACTGCTGCACGGAGGGGCGCAACCGAATGTCGACGAACGCGCTTCGCCGCCGCGCCAAGGAAGCCCGGCTGTGGCTCACCGAAAGCTGTTTCCCGCTCTGGGCCGAACATGGCCTGACATCCGCGGGCCTCTTCCCCGAAGTCCTGTCGCTGAGCCATGATGACCTCGCCCGCGACACGACCCGCGTCCGCGTCCAGGCCCGCCAGACCTACGTGTTCGCCGAAGCCTGGCGGCTTGGGTGGAAGCGCGACAACGTCGCCCGGCTCGTGCAATCCGGTGTCTCGATCCTGACCAGCCGCGCGCTCGCGCCGTCCGGCCTGCCGGGGCGGATCCTGGACGCCGGGCGCGGCACGCTCGCCGATGCCTCGTTCGATCTCTACGACACAGCCTTCGTGCTGTTCGCGCTGGGCGAGGCTGCGCGCGGGCCGCTCTCCCCGGCCGTGCCGGTCGCCGCCGCCCGTCAGATCCTCGGCGCGCTGGACCGGCTGGCCCGCGACGCGGCGAACGGCGGCTACGCCGAAGCGCTGCCGGCCCCGGCCACCCGGTTGCAGAACCCGCACATGCACCTGCTCGAAGCCTGCCTGTCCCTGCACCGTGCGGACCGGGAGGGCGGCCACCTCGCCCGCGCCTCGGAGATCATTTCCCTGTTCGAGACGAAGTTCTCCGCCGGCCTCGGCGGCCTGCTCGGCGAACGCTTCAAGGCCGACTGGTCAGAGCCGGACGGTGAGGCCGCCACCCTCGTCGAGCCCGGCCATCAGTTCGAATGGGTGTGGCTGCTGCACACCTGGTCGCGCCTCGCCCAGAAGCCCCTGCCCGAGCACGCCGCGCGCCTCTATGCCTTCGGCCTGTCGACGCTGGATGAAGCCGGCCGCGCCTGCCAGGAAGTGACGCGCACCGGCGCGCCGCACGATCCCTCCCGGCGCACCTGGCCGCAGACCGAGGCGCTGAAGGCCCACCTCGCCATGTACGAGCAGCGCGGCGACGCCCGCCATGCCGCCGCGGCCTGCCGAAGTTTCGACGTGCTGATGGACGAGTTCCTCACCGAGGATGGCGGCTGGATCGATCATTTCGCCGCCGATGGCAGCGTCCTTGCCCAGAACATGCCGGCCTCCACCGGATACCATGTCGTCCTCGCCCTCGCCGAACTCATCCGCGTGATGGATGCTTGAAATCGCAAGGATTTGCGGCGCATAACGCGGCCAAACTCCCGCCTTCACGTTCAGGACCTCAATGACCAAGCTCGCTCTCATCCGCCACGGGCAATCCGCCTGGAACCTCGAAAACCGTTTCACGGGCTGGTGGGACGCCGACCTCACCGCGCAGGGCGAGGCCGAAGCGCGCGCCTCCGGCAAGTTGCTCAGCGAAACCGGCGCGGATTTCCGCTTTGCCTTCACCAGCGTCCAGACCCGCGCCATCCGCACGCTCTGGCTGGCACTGACGGAAATGAAGCGCGTCTGGATACCGGTGGAGAAACACTGGCGCCTCAACGAGCGGCACTATGGCGGGCTGACCGGTCTCGACAAGGCCGAGACCGCCGCCAGGCACGGCGAGGAACAGGTTCACATCTGGCGCCGCAGCTATGACATCCCGCCGCCGCCGCTGGAGCCCGGCTCGGAATTCGACCTGGCGAGCGACCCGCGCTATCGCGGCCTCGATATTCCGGACACGGAAAGCCTGAAGACGACGCTCGAGCGCGTGCTGCCCTATTGGCAGGACCGGATCGCGCCGGTGCTCGCGAATGGCGACGATGTCCTGATCGCCGCTCACGGAAACTCGCTGCGCGCGTTGGTGAAGCATCTCTTCAACGTTCCCGACGAGACGATCACCGAGATCGAGATCCCGACGGGCAATCCGCTCCTGATCGAACTCGACAAGACGCTGAAGCCGGCCTCGGTGCGCTACCTCGACGCCGCGCGCGCCAAACCCCTGCCCGCACTGCCTTGAGGCTTGCATTGTCCCGGCGCCGCGACCGCCGCCTGATGGGCCGGGCGCTGGCGCTCGCGGGCCTGAACCAGGGACTGACCGGCAAGAACCCGTCGGTCGGCTGCGTCATCACGGACGCGCATGGGCATATCATTGGCGAAGGCGTCACCGGTCAGGGCGGCCGTCCGCACGCGGAAGAAGTGGCCCTCGATGAAGCCGGCCCGCGCGCCCGGGGCGGAACAGCCTATGTCACGCTCGAACCCTGC
>JAIXVM010000262.1 GCA_027482995.1 Hyphomonadaceae bacterium
GAGCGCATCGACCGCGTCGAGCCCCTCTCGGAGATCGCCCTCGACATGGCTGACGATATGCATCACGTGACTGTAGCGCTCGACCACGAATTGTTCGGTGACCGTGACACTGCCATACGCCGCAACCCGGCCGACATCATTTCGTCCGAGGTCGAGCAGCATCAGATGCTCGGCACGCTCCTTCGGATCCGAAATCAGGTCTTCCGCCTGGCGCGCGTCTTCGTCTGGGTCGCCGCTGCGCGGCCGTGTGCCGGCGATCGGGCGGATGGCCACCCTGCCATTCCGGACGCGCACAAGGATCTCGGGGCTGGAGCCGACAAGGCAAACATCCCCCAGGTTCATGTGGAACATGAACGCCGACGGGTTCAGCCGCCGCAGCGCGCGATAGAAGCTGATGGGTTGACGCGTGAACGGCGTGGAAAAACGCTGGCTGGGCACAACCTGGAAAATGTCGCCGGCCTTGATGTAGTCGCGGCACGTCTCGACCATCTCGAAGTAGCGCGCCTTGGTCGTGTCCGAAACAAGCGTCACGCTGGCCGCAGAGCTGTCCTTGGGCGGAACGGAGGCGAGCCGCTCCAATCGCCGTTCCACATCATCGAGCAACGCCTCGATCGATGCATCATCTTGATCTTCCTGCCGCCCAACCAGCAACAGTTCCTGATACAGATGATCGAAGATCACGACGACACGCGGCACAAGCAACAGGGCTTCGGGAACACCCAGCACGTCCGGCTTCGTAATTTCGACGGGCTCGACATACTGGATCATGTCATAGCCGAGGTAACCGAACGCGCCGGATGCCATTGGCGGAATGCCCTCGGGCGCCTCGGCGCGGGCCGCCGCCACAAACCGTCGCAGGGCTTCGATGGGTGAACCGGGCTCGGTCACGGCCTCGCTGAAGTCAGCCGACCGGCTTGTTTCCGCCACGCCATTTTTGACGCGGAACCAGAGACCCGGCTCGATACCAACGAATGAGTAGCGCCCAAGCCGCTCGCCGCCGGCGATGGACTCGAAGAGGAAGCTCCCGGGCAATTCTGCGCCCAGCTTCAGCATTGCGCCGACGGGCGTTTCGATATCTCCGATCCGCCGCCGGACGATAAGGCGCGCGGTCATTGAGGCTCCGCAATTGTCCGTTTGTAGGTCTCGAGAGACCCTTTGTTGGTGCGCACCTTGAGTGTTGCGGCGATCTCGGCCTGAAGAGCCTGGGCGAGATCCTGACCCAAGGTGTTGGAAATTGCGGTCGAGATTTCCTGTGCGATGCCGGCAACCGATTCAGGGCTTGGACGCTCCACGCTATCGACTTTCAGAACGACGAAGACGTTCGGCGTGCCCGTCGGCAAGTTGACGGCCTTGCCCAAAGGCGTGCTGAACATGGCCTGCTGTATCGGACCCGGAATACCTGCCTGATTGGCGGTTGACCGCGTCATTGCGGCCGGAAGTGTCTCGATCGGCTCGCCGACACTTGTTGCCGCTGCTTCGAACGTCAGTTCAGCGGCGTCCAGACGATCGGTCATCGAGTTCACTGCTTCGAGCGCCGCGCTGCTCGCCTTCTCGGCAACAAGATAGGCTTTGACGTCGTCGGAGATCTCTTCGAACGCAGGCGTCGAAGGAGGCACGATCTCGCGTGTTGACGCCACGAAGATGGCTGTGGGCGTGTCGAAGCGGCTTGTCAGTTCGCCTTGGCCAAGCCGGAATGCCTGCGCAAGCGCTTCTGGCGCTTCATTGAGCAGACCGATCCGCTGACCTTTCTCTGTCGTCCCGCTGGCGTCCACTGGAAGTAAGCTGAACACGGGAAGCTTCAGATCCGTGGCGATCTGCTCGAGATCGTATCCGGCAGCGAGCACTTCATCGAGCCGCTCCATTTTGGCCGTAAAGACCAGCTGGGCCCGCTCGCCGCCAAGTTCGCCGCGGATGATTTCAGCGACTTCTTCGAGAGGTTTGACAGGGCCTGGCTGAACCGAAATCAGGCGCGCAACCACCCAACGGCCGCCAACTTC
The DNA here is from genome assembly GCA_027482995.1 of Hyphomonadaceae bacterium. Lineage (GTDB taxonomy): Bacteria > Pseudomonadota > Alphaproteobacteria > Caulobacterales > Hyphomonadaceae > Hyphomonas. The sequence continues at coordinate 1,998 of JAIXVM010000262.1, forward strand.
GCGCGGGCCAAACATTGCGCCGCTCTGCTTGCCGGCGCCGAACATCGCGTCACGGAGCGTCTCGTCCGCGACTTCTGCAGCGCGGGCAGTCTTCAACTGGTTAGACAGAGCGCCGCGAACCGTGCTGGGATCACCGCCGCCAGCCAGCAATCCGAAAGCTTCGCGGGCCGCGTCCCGATTATCGAACGTCAACTCGGCATAGGTTCTCTGATCCGGGTCTGAAAAGCGTTCTGACTTCGTGGCTTCATAGATGGTGGCAACTTCCTGGTCGGTCACGTCGACCTCGCCAAGGAAATCCTCAGCCGACATGCGCAGGACATCCACGCCGCGCCGTTCCGGCTGTTTCAGCTTTTCAAGGTTCGCATCGTAATAGGCCTTCACTTCTTCCGCTGTCGGATCGGCAGGCGGCGAGTTCTTGAGCGGGTCATAAAGGAACCAAGACACGTTTCTGGCTTCGCCGAAGTATTCAACCTGAAGGTCCGAGAACACTTTCGGTGCCGAAACGGCGGAGGTTGCGGCGACTTGCATCGTCGCGATCGTCAGGTCATCGCCAACCTGTTCTTCGAACTCGTTGAGCGTGAATCCCAGCTGTTGCAGCCGCTGGCGCAGGATCGTGCCATCCAGTTCGCCGGTCAGCGGGTTTTGAAAGGCTTCAATCGACCGGGTTTGGGCCAGAATCGCCTCGGTTGACGGCTTGAGGCCCAGGCTGGCCCCGTAGCCCAAAATGTTGATGCGTGCCGACTCGGACTCGAAGATCTGGTCAATCATGCCGTTTTCGAGCGCTTCCGTCTTTGTGACCGGCTTCTCGGACGTCGCATTCATGTTGCGCAGCACGGTCTCGACGCGACGATCGAGGTCGGTCGCATCGAATCCGCGCGAGCCAGCCTGCGCCAAGTTGGCGCCCAAACCGCCCCGAATCTGGCTGACAATGGTGTCCACGCCAAAGAACGCCATCCCGACGACAATGACCATCACGACAAGCTTGCCGAAGACCGAGTTGGTCAGCCGTTTCATCAGGGCAAGCATGGGCACGTCTCTTTGGATTGGGTTTGCCGGTTGGCTCACAGCTTGCTAGGCGACCGACCGGTTACTTGCAAGATAGGGATGGCGGCGTGAACAGGAAGCTGATCGCGGGAAACTGGAAGATGAATGGCTTGCGCGCCGACTTGCAGGTCCTGCGCGACATTTCGGCCGGAATCGAGCCCTCGGACCGCGGACCAGAGGCTCTTTTGTGCCTTCCTGCGACGCTTCTGTCCGAAGCGAGCCGGGAAGCCGCTGGCACATCGTTGAAGACCGGCGGACAAACCTGCCACGCGGTCGAGAAGGGCGCCTATACCGGCGACATTTCGGCACTGATGCTCAAGGAAGCGGGCGCGGCTTACGTTATCGTGGGGCATTCTGAGCGGCGAACTGCACATGGCGAAACCGACGCAATTGTAGCCGCGCAAGCCGCCGCGGCGCTCACGGCTGGCCTGAACCCCATCATTTGCGTCGGCGAAACGCTGGATCAGCGCAATTCCGGCGAGACCTTGCCCGTGATTGAGGCTCAAATCGAAGGCTCGCTGGCCGGTTTGCCCTCTGACTCCAGCGTGGTCGTCGCCTATGAGCCGCTTTGGGCCATAGGAACGGGCCGGGTCGCGACCCCTGAGCAGATCAGTGAAGTTCATGATTTCGTTCGCCAGCGACTGATCTCCCGCTTTGGGCCGGCCGGCGAAAAGGTCCGAATTCTCTACGGCGGAAGCCTGAATCCCGCCAATGCGCCGGAAATACTGCCAATTTCCAACGTCGATGGCGGCTTGATCGGGGGTGCCAGCTTGAAGGCGGCGGACTTCCTCGCCATCTACCGGACGGCTGCGTCATTGTCCGAGTGAGCGGTCCGGCTTGGCGAATGCCCGTAAGCGGGATAAGCGAGCGCGAAAATCGAAGTCAGCCAGGCCCTCACCATGCAGAACGTCATACTCGTCATCCATATTCTGGCCGCTTTGGCGATGATCGGCCTCGTGCTGGTCCAGAAATCGGAGGGCGGCGGCCTCGGAATCGGTGGCGGCGGCGCGAATTCGCTTATGTCCGGACGCGGCGCCGCAGGTGCCATTGTGCGCACGACCATCATCATCGGCGGCATCTTCTTCGCAACCAGCTTGGCACTGACCTCGATTGCCAACCGCTCGAAGGACGGCACGTCCGGTATCGAAAAAGCTCTCGAAGAGACGCTCCCCACCACGGTCCCGGAAGGGCCGGTCGATCTCTTTGATCCGTCCGTCCCCCTGCTCGAGAATGAGCCTGCGCCGGCCGCCCCGGCCTCAGCTCCGGTCGAAACGGCTCCGGCGCCCGCCGCCACCGTCACAACGCCCGCCGCCACGGCCACGCCTGAAGCCGCAGCCCCGGCCGAGCCGGAAGCCGTGACCGAACCGGCGCCC
>JAIXVM010000182.1 GCA_027482995.1 Hyphomonadaceae bacterium
GCTGCGAACAGGCCGTCGCGTTGCAGGAGGCCCACAGAGGCAACCCTAATGGCCAGAGATGGAATCGTGTTGGTGATCGGCAGCATGATCGTGACCGAAGCCAGCGCGATGATGAGGCCGATGATGCGCTCGCCGGCGCCATGCGCCACCCAGCGCCAGCGCGGGCGCGACAGGCGCTCCGTCCAGCGCAGGCGCTTGCCGGCAAAATCGGCCACGCCTGTCAGCCATTCCGGCTTCAGCTTGGCGCGCATCGCCCAGCCCGGCAGCCAGGGCTCATGCCGTCCGGCGGCGATCTGCAGGCCGAGCAGGAAAATCGGAATGGCAATCAGCTGCGCGCCCGGAAGGCCCGGTACGAGGCAGGGGATTGCAAGGATCAGGATCAGCAGGCCGAACGCGCGGTCATCCAGAGCATCGACCACATGGCCGAGCGTCTGCGGCGCGTCGCCATCGACACGGGCAATCTCGATGATGGCATCGATGAAACTGCCTTGCGGCGCGGCTTCGAGGTTTTGTTCTGTGGTCATGTCAGTGTGCCGCCGCCCAGGTCTTCGCCGCTTTTGCCTCGACGACGAGTGGCACGGACAGCTTGATGGCCGGGCCGTCGGCGTTTGACATTGTATCCTGCGCAACCTTGATCAATTTCTCGGCCTCCTTTTCGGGGCATTCGAACACGAGTTCATCGTGCACTTGGAGCAACATTCGTGCCTTCAAACCGGCCTGCGCCAACGCATCCGGCATACGGATCATGGCCCGCTTGATGATGTCGGCGGCGGTGCCCTGAAGCGGTGCGTTGATGGCCTGACGCTCGGCGAAGGCGCGCGCAGGCCCCTTGGCCTTCATGTCAGGCAAGTTGATCTTGCGGCCAAAGGCGGTGCGCACGAAACCGGTCTCGCGCGCGAAGTCCTTGGTCTCGTCCATATACTGGCGAATGCCGGGAAAGCGTTTGAAGTATTGCTTGATGTACTCGCTCGCTTCGCTCTGCGGGATGCCGAGCTGGCGGGCGAGGCCGAAGCCGGAGATGCCGTAGATGATGCCGAAGTTGATCGCCTTGGCCTGACGGCGCACCATCGGGTCCATACCGTCGACCGGCACGCCGAACATCTCGCTGGCGGTCATGGCGTGGATATCGAGGCCATCCTTGAACGCCTGTTTCAGCGCCGGGATATCCGCCATGTGCGCGAGGATGCGCAGCTCGATCTGCGAATAGTCGGCGGAAACGAGCACGTTGCCGTCCTCGGCGATGAAGGCCTCGCGGATCTTGCGGCCTTCCTCCGTCCGTACCGGGATGTTCTGCAGGTTGGGGTCAGTGGATGACAGGCGCCCGGTCTGCGCGCCGGCCATCATATAGCTCGTATGCACGCGTCCCGTCTCCGGCTTGATCGCGGCCTGCAGGGCTTCGGTATAGGTCGAACGCAGCTTGGACAGCATCCGCCAGTCGACGATCGTGCGGGGCAGGGCGTGGCCCGCATCGGCGAGTTCTTCCAGTACATCGGCGTCGGTCTGCCAGGCGCCGGTCTTGGTTTTCTTGCCGCCGGGAATGTTCATCTCGTCGAACAGGATTTCTCCGAGCTGCTTGGGCGAGCCGATGTTGAACGACCGCCCGGCCTGCTCATGCGCCTGCGCTTCAAGGCCGGCCATGCGCTGCGAGAAGTCTGCTGATAGGCGCGACAGCATCTGCCGGTCGACCTTGATGCCTGCCTGCTCCATCGCGGCGAGGACCTGGACAAGCGGGCGTTCCAGCGTTTCGTAAACGGTCGTCACTTCTTCCGAACGCAGACGGGGCTTCAAGGTTTGCCAGAGACGCAGCGTCACATCGGCGTCTTCGGCGGCATACTCTGTCGCCTTGTCGAGCGGCACCTGAGCGAAGGTTTTCTGCGTCTTGCCGCTGCCGGTCACTTCCTTGAAGCTGATCGGCTTGTGGCCGAGATAGCGCTCCGAGAGTTCATCCATCCCGTGATTGTGGATGCCGGCATTCAGCGCGAACGAGATCAACATCGTGTCATCGATCGGCGCTACGCGAATGCCGTGCCGCGCGAACACGCTCAGGTCGTACTTGATGTTCTGGCCGATCTTCAGCACCGACGCATCTTCCAGCATCGGTTTCAACATTTTCAGCGCTTCGGCGCGCTTTATCTGGCGCGGCGGATCGGCACCGAACATGTCGCCACTGCCGGCGGCGACGCCCGGGTCCACATGCGCCAGCGGAATGTAGCAGGCCTCGCCCGCCGCGAGTGCCATCGACACGCCGACCAATCCTCCGCCCACGGAGTCGAGCGCGTCGGTCTCCGTATCGACTGCCACCCAGCCCTGCGCCATCGCGCGTGCGACCCAGTCTTCCAGCGTTTTCAGATCGCGGATGCAGACATACGCCGCGCGGTTGATCGCGACGGCATCTGGCGCAGCGACTTCCAGCGTGCCTTCCTTCTCCATCTGCTCGCGCACCCGGCGTGTGATGGTGCGGAACTCCATTTCCTCAAGGAACGCGATCAGCGTCTTCGGATCGGGATCCTGCACAGCCAGGTCTTCGAGTGACACAGTGAGGGGCACATCGTCCTTGAGCGTGACGAGCTGTTTCGAGATCCGCACCTGGTCGGCAAACTCGATCAGCGTCTCGCGGCGTTTCGGTTGCTTGATCTCGCCCGCCCGTTCCAGAAGCGCTTCGACGCTGCCGAATTCCGTGAGCAGCTGCGCCGCCGTCTTGATGCCGATTCCGGGTGCGCCGGGGACGTTGTCGACGCTGTCGCCGGCGAGGGACTGGACGTCCACGACCAGTTCGGGGCCGACGCCGAACTTCTCGATCACGTCGTCCCGGCCCATCAGCTTGTTCTTCATGGGGTCGAGCATCAGCACCTTGTCGGAGACCAGCTGCATCAGGTCCTTGTCCGACGACACGATGGTCACGCGGGCGCCCTTGGCCTCGGCCTCGCGGGCATAGGTAGCGATCAGGTCATCGGCTTCGAATCCCACAAGTTCGATGGCATGCGCGGCGAAGGCTTCCGAGGCGCGGCGCACCAGCGGGAATTGCGGCACGAGTTCCTCGGGCGCCGGCGGACGCTGGGCCTTGTAGAGGGGATAGAGGTCGTTGCGGAACGTGTTGCCGGACGCATCAAAGATGCAGGCAAAGTGTGTCGGGCGCTCTGAGCCTTTCAGGTCTTCCAGCAGCTTGAACAGCATGTTGCAGAAACCCGAGACCGCGCCGACGGGCAGGCCGTCCGAGGCCCGCGTGAGGGGTGGCAGGGCGTGGAACGCCCGGAAAATGTAGGCGCTCGCGTCGATCAGGTAGAGATGGCTCTTGTCGGTGACGGGGGCCGTGGCCATGCGCGATTCCTCTGTGCTGAGGAGGGTTTAGCCGCTGGCGGCGGGCCCGTCACCCGGTCGATATCGCCCCGCCCGCGAGCGCCGTTGGAGGCCGCCCCAAATCAGAGTATGGTGCGGGTTCTCTGGGGAGGGACACGAAGTGACAGATGAGTCTGCGCCTGAATCCGTAAAGGCTGGCTGGCATCTCTGGGCGGTGGGCATCCTCGGCATCTTGTGGAACGGCTATGGCTGTTTCGACTTCATCATGACGACGACGCGGAATGCTGCCTATATGGGCCAATTCCCGCAGGAAATGCAGGACTACATCTACGCGATGCCGTGGTGGATGTTCGGTATCTGGGCGGTGGGTGTGTTCGGCGCCTTGCTCGGCAGCATCGCCCTTCTGATGCGCAGCGCAGCCGCCGTCACCCTGTTCTCCGCCGCGTTTCTTGCTTCGCTCGCCAGCTTTTATGTCGGCTGGAAAGATGCGAGCGCCCCCCAGGCCGAAGGCATGGAATTCATGCCGTTCGTGATCATGGGCATCGGTTTCGCCTTTACGGTTTACGCCTATTGGCAGTCACGTCGCGGGGTTCTGCGCTGACGCTTACGACTGCCCGCAAAATCCGGTGTCGAAAAATCACCGGTTTTGAGGGAGGAAAACATGACAAACACCCGGTACGGTCTGATCGGCCTTGCCAGCCTGACGCTTGCGGCCTGCGGGCCGGGCTTTTCCCCGGCGAGTGCGCCCGGAGAGCCCTGTCCCGAGATCACAGAGGCCGAGTTCAACGCTTTCAGCAAGACAGGTTCGGCGAAAGCGGTCGCCAAGGTCAGTGAAGCGGGGATCATCGACATGACGACCGGCCCCGGGCAGGTCCAATGCGCGTCCGGTAACGGCGCCGCCAAGCCCTGCCGTCGTCCGAACCCGCTGGTGATCCGGTACGAATTCGCCAACGGCTCATCGGTGCATGTGCGGGTGCCGGCGGAAACCGAATACCGGTTCCGGGTGGGCGCGCAGCCGACGAGTTGCGAGATCGTGAAGTCAGCAAACGCGGCCTGACCCGCACGGCGCTTGCGCTGATCTCAATTCGGTCTAGCCTTCCGCCCAACGAAATCGGGAGGACGGCATGATCAATGAAAAGAACCTGACCTGGGTGTTGCGCAAGCGCCCCGTGGGCGACCTGCGCGAGGGCGACCTCGAACTCGTCGAAAGCGCGCTCACGCCGCTCGAAGAGGGGCAGGTGCGGGCGAAGACGATCTACCTGTCGCTCGATCCGACCAACCGGATCTGGATGAGCGACATGGACGCCTATCTGCCGCCGGTGCAGATCGGCGACGCCATGCGCGGCGGCGGGCTGAGCGTGGTGACGGAAAGCCGCTTCGACGGCCTCGCCCCCGGCGACCTCGTGAACACGGGCCTCGCCGGCTGGGCCGTTTACAACACGTTGCCCGGCGCGGCGCTGGCGAAACTGCCGAAGCTGCCCGGTGTTCCGCTCACGGCCTATATGGGCCCGCTCGGCGCAACCGGCATGACGGCCTATTTCGGCCTGATGGATATCGCGAAGCCCAAGGCCGGCGAGACCGTGGTTGTCTCGGCGGCTGCTGGCGCCGTTGGCTCGATGGTCGGGCAGATCGCGAAGATCCAGGGCTGCCGTGTGGTGGGCATTGCGGGCGGAGCGGACAAGTGCCGCTGGCTGACGGAAGTGGCCGGGTTTGATGCGGCGATTGACTACAAGTCAGAGGACGTGGGCGCCGCGCTCGACAAGCATTGCCCGAAGGGGATCGACATCAATTTCGAGAATGTCGGTGGGCGGATCATGGACGAGGTGATGGCCCGCCTCAACGACTTCTCCCGCATGCCGCTCTGCGGCCTGATCTCGACTTACAACGACACGGCGCCCACGCCGGGGCCTTACAATTTCGCTAATCTCTTGATGCGCCGCACGCTGGTGAAAGGCTTCATCGTCATCGACTATTTCCCGCGCTTCCCGGAAGGCATCCAGCAGATGGCGATGTGGCTGATGGAGGGCAAGCTGAAGTTCGAGACCGACATCGTCGACGGCTTCGAGAAAGCCCCGGCCAGCCTGTCGCGCCTGTTCGAGGGCAAGAACCTCGGCAAGCTCGTGGTGAAGGTCAGCGACGAGCCGGCTTGAAACCGGGCGACATGAGCGCGGCGATCCGGCTGCCGCGCGTGTCGCTTGCGCGTCTGCCGCGATCCTGATCAAATATGATGTGAAACCCGGCTCGAGGAGTATGGGATGCGTTTGCGGCGTTTGTTTTTGTTGGCATTTTTTACGGCTGCCTTTGGTGGCCGGATGGCCTACGCTGAAAACGAACCCCCAAAACCGGCCGCGCTCTCGGATTGGGCGGTCGCTATCGTTGCCGCCGATTGGCGTGACGGGGCCGGCACTCCGATAGAGGCGTTCGAGAATTCCCGGCGCGATCTGGCGCTGGGCTTTGCCGCCGCCGGGCTCAATCCTGACAACATCACCGACCTGTCGATGCGGCCGGATGCAACCACCGGGGCGCGTTTGGCATCGGATGAGGCGTTTGCAGCGATTGCGGCCCAGACCGAGGCGGCCAAGTCCGGATGCCTCCTGTACTTTACCTCGCATGGGTCGCCCGATGGCATGGTGCTCGGCGATGAGGGGTTGCTGAGCCCACCCCGGCTCGATTCGCTGATCGATGGCTGGTGCGGCGAGCGGCCGACCGTTGTGGTCGTCTCGGCCTGTTTTTCCGGCGTGTTCGTTCCCGCGCTCGCCGCGCCGAACCGGATTGTGATGACCGCTGCGCGGCCGGACCGGTCATCCTTCGGCTGCAGCGAAGACGCGACCTATCCTTACTTCGACGGCTGCGTGCTGGAGAGCCTGCCGGTCGCGGCGGACTTCATTCACCTCGCGAGCCTCAGCCGCGCCTGCGTCTCGCGCCGGGAGCGCGAAGAGCGTCTGACGCCACCTTCGGAGCCGCAATTGCGCATTGGCGCAGAGGTCGAGGCCTCGCTGCCGTTCCTGAACTTCTGACAGGCCTAGCGGGTCATCGCCGCGAAGGCCGTGTCCAGATCGGCCTTCAGATCACGGACGGCTTCGAGACCGATATGAAAGCGGAGCAGGGGGCCTGAGCGCTGCTCCGTCCAGCTGCCCTTCATGCGCGTGAGTTGCTGATCGCACGGGATGACGAGGCTTTCGAATCCGCCCCATGAAAAGCCGAGGCCGAAGAGGGACAACGCTTCGAAGAAGCGTTCCATGCCGCCGTCTGGAACAGGTTTGAGAACGACGCCGAACAGACCGTTGGAGCCGGTGAAGTCGCGTTTCCACAAGGCGTGGTCCGGACTGGCAGGCAAGGCCGGGTGCAACACCTCGGCCACTTCCGGCCGCGCGCTCAGCCATCGCGCCATCTCGAGGCCCGCCGCTTCATGCGCCTTGAGGCGCGTGTGCAGCGTGCGCAGGCCGCGCAGGGCGAGATAGGCGTCATCGGGCGCAAGGCCGATGCCCCAGTCTTCCGACGCCGCGGCGATTTTCGTAGCCATCCCGCCATCGCGCGTCATCACGGCGCCCGCAAAGGCGTCCGCGTGGCCAACGACATACTTGGTGAGCGCCTGAACGCTGACATCTGCGCCGAGGGCGAGAGGCTGGTGATGCAGGCCCACGCCCCAGGTATTGTCGCTGATAATCCGTATACGGCGCGGCTTGCAGAGGGTAGCGATGGCGGGAAGGTCTGAGATCTCGAAAGTGAGCGAGCCGGGGGACTCGAGGAAGACGGCCTGTGTCTCGGGTCGCAGGCGGCGCTCCAGGTCGGAAGTGTCGCGCGGGTCGAAGCGCTCGGCCTCGACGCCCATCGCCTTGAGCCGGCGCTCGCAGAAACGCGCCGTCGGGCCGTACGCACTGTCCGTGAACAGAAGATGCCCGCCGGACGTAACGCAGGCTGCGATGGCGAGCGCGCAGGCCTGCAAGCCATTGGACGCGAGGCGCGTATGCGTTGCCCCTTCCAGTTCGCCCATCGCCGTTTCGAGTTCGCGGTGCACGGTCAGGCCCATCCGGCCATAGGTGGGCTTGGCGCCGTAGAGGCCGGCCTCGTCGCGGAACAGGACCGTAGAGGCGCGCTCCAAGGGCGGATTGACCGTCACGCGGTCCAGCCGTCCTTTGCGCATATGGATGAGGCGCGTTTCGGGGGCGGCCTCGTCGTCGTTCATGCGGGAGATTTCGCAATCGGCCGCGAGGGATCGGACGCCCAGTCCGTCCACGAACCATCATAAACAGCGACATCATAGTTGCCGAGCCGGGCGAGGGCGAGGGCGGTGATGGCGGCGGTCACGCCGGAGCCGCACGTCGTAACCGTTGGCGCGGCGGGGTCCTTGAACAGTTTCTTCAGGTCCTTCGCCGGTTTCATGCGGCCGCCCTCGGCGACCAGCTGGCTGCCGGGCAAGTTCACGCTGCCGGGGATATGGCCGGAGGCGAGACCCGCGCGCGGCTCGGGATCGCGCCCGGCGAAGCGGCCTTCAGGGCGGGCGTCGATGATAGTGGCCTTGCCAGCGCCGAGGAGGCTTTCGACTCCTTTGGCATCAATCACCAGATCGCTGCGCACGCGCGGCGTGAAGTGGCGCTCGCCGGTGATCGGCGGCATGTCGTCCAGCGCGCCGCCGGCGTCGACCCATGCAGCAAGGCCGCCGTCCAGCACGCGTACGTCGCTGGCGCCCATGACGCGGAACATCCACCAGACTCGGGCCGAAGCGAAGAAGTTGTTCTGGTCGTACACGATGATCCGGTTTCCATCGCCGAGGCCGAGCTTTCGCACGCGCGAGGAAAACTTGACGGCGTCGGGCAGCATGTGGGGCAGGGACGAGGACGTGTCGGCAATCTCGTCGATGTCGAAATGCACCGCCTTCGGAATATGTCCGCGCATCCAAGCCTCGCGGCCTGTCTCCGGCGGATTGGTGAACGGCGCAAACCAGGTCGCGTCCACGACGCGCACGTCAGGTGCGGAAATGTTGGTGATCAGCCAATCGGCGCTGACGAGAGGATCTCCGGTTTCCATATCTCTATTTCTCCATCCACGGCGGCACAGGCAATCCCTTTCCGCGCAGGAATTCGGGATTGTACAATTTTGACTGGTAGCGATTTCCGTAGTCGCAAAGGATCGTCACGATGGTGTGGCCGGGCCCCAGATCGTGTGCGAGACGGATGGCGCCCGCCACGTTTATGCCAGCCGAGCCGCCGAGGCAGAGGCCTTCTTCTTCGACGAGCTTGAAAAGGATGTGCAGCGCTTCGTCGTCATTGATGCGATAGGCCTTGTCGACTTCGATGCCTTCAAGGTTCGCCGTGATGCGGCCCTGGCCGATGCCTTCGGTGATGGAGGTGCCTTCGGCTTTCAGTTCGCCCGTCGTGTAGAAGGAATAGAGCGCGGCGCCGCCGGGATCGGCGAGACCGATCTGGATCTTCTTGTTCTTTTCCTTGAGGGCGAGGGACACGCCGCCAAGTGTGCCGCCAGAACCGACGGCGCAGATGAAGCCGTCGAGCTTGCCATCCGTCTGTGTCCAGATTTCCTGCGCTGTGGTCGAATAGTGCGCGCGGCGGTTGGCCTGATTGTCGAACTGGTTGGCCCAGATGGCGCCGTTCGGTTCGGACTTCGCAAGGTCTTCGGCGAGGCGGCCGGAATAGCGCACGTAGTTGTTGGGATTGGCGTAGGGGACCGCGTCCACTTCGATCAACTCGGCGCCGAGCAGGCGGATCGCGTCCTTCTTCTCCTGGCTCTGGGTGCGCGGCATGACGATGACGACTCGGTAGCCGAGCGCCTTGCCAACGAGGGCAAGGCCGATGCCGGTATTGCCGGCCGTGCCTTCCACGATCGTGCCGCCGGGTCTCAGCAATCCGGCCGCTTCTGCCTCGCGCACGATGCCGAGCGCGGGCCGGTCCTTGACCGACTGGCCGGGATTCAGGAACTCGCACTTGCCGAGGATTTCACACCCGGTTGCCTCGGACGCAGCCTTGAGGCGCAAAAGCGGCGTATTGCCGATCAGATCAACGATCGAGCGCTGGGCGGTCATCGAGGGGCGTTTCCTGTATTCATTCCGGGCTTTTCCCAGCCTTAAGGGGCTGCGGCGCTCGCGGCAACGGGGGGGGTGGATTTTTGATCCAAACGCCTCTGAGCCGCGTAGAAACCTTGAAAGCCATTAGCCGGATTGACACTGAATGCTGTTCACGCGCGAAGACACTTATGCCTCGTTCATGATGGATCACGCGGCCGGTACGCACCCGGAATCGCTCGCGCTGGCGGGTGATCTGCACATGATGCTCAGCAAGGACGCGGCCAGTACGGCCTTCGCCTGGTCGATCATCGGAGGCGCCTTGCTCGAGTCCGCCGAGGCCGAGCCGCTGCTCACGGCGCCGGAGCCGGAACGCCCGAGTTACAAGCGGCACCGGTCGCCCGCAGGCGCGCGCGCCATCCTCGACATTGCGGCGGGCCCGATCACCTGGAAGCGCGGCCTGTCGGGCATTGCGTATCTTCCGATCGGTGTGCCCGGCGGAAAACTGATGAAACTGGACGCGGGGCAGAGCGTTCCGAAACATGGACATACGGTCATCGAAGCGACGGTGGTTGTTCAGGGCCGGTTAAGGGACGCTTTCGGAGAGTATGGAGAAGGTGATCTGATGCTGGGCGAACCCGGCATGCATCACAAACCGGCCGCCGCAGGGAATGAGCCCTGCATCTGTTACGTGGCCGAGCCACCCCTGTTCAGTTGGAGATTACAATGACCGCGACACGCGCATTTCTCTCGATTTTGGCCCTCGCATTTGCGGGCACGGCGACGGCTGAGCCGGTCAAGACATGGCAGCCCAAGGCAGGCGATGTGATCAGCTTCAATGTGCTGCGCGACGGTAAAGCCTTTGGAAAGCACGCCGTCCGCTTCGAGAAGGGCGCCGACGGCACCCTGATCGCCACCACGGACGTCTCGCTGAAGGCGGGCCTCGGGCCCGTGACCGTGTTCCGCTACGACCTTGACGCAACCGAAACCTGGGTTGGCGGCAAGCTCGTGTCCGTGAACGGGAAGGTCAATGACGATGGCAAGAAGCGCTCGGTGGTCGCAAAACGCGACGGCGACGCGCTGAATGTCAAAGGCAGCGATTTCAGCGGCGTCGCGCCGACCGGCATCCTGCCGGCGAGCCACTGGAACTATGACCAGACCAAATCGAGCAAACTTCTGTCCACGGAAGATGGCGAGATCATCAACGTGAAGGTCGAGAGCCTCGGCCGCGAAAAGATCAAGGCGGGCGGCAAGACCGTGAATGCCAACCGTTACCGGATGGACTCCGCGATCGACGTGGACCTCTGGTATGACGATACCGGACGCTGGGTGAAGCTCACGTTCGAGGCGCGTGGTCAGACGATCGATTACGTACTCGACAAGATGTACTGAACGGCTTCAGGGGCGGCGGATGGGAATACTGAGGCTGGTCCTCGGCGACCAGCTGTCGCCGTCCCTGTCATCCTTGCGCGACATCGGCCCGGATGACGTTGTGCTGATGGCCGAGGTTGCCGAAGAGGCGACCTATGTGCGCCATCACAAGAAGAAGATCGCGTTCCTGTTCGCCGCGATGCGCCACTTTGCAGCAGAGCTGAAGGCGGCGGGGCATACGGTACGGTATGTCCGGCTGGATGAGGCCGGCAATCAGGGCTCGCTGCGCGGCGAGGTCGCCCGGGCGCTTGAAGCTCTGCCGGCGCTGTCCGGTGTGGTCGTGACCAAGCCGGGCGAATGGCGGCTCATGCAGGACATGGAAGCCTGGCGAGACCTGCTGCCAGTGCCTGTCGAACTGCGAGATGATGACCGGTTCATTGTTCCGCTGGCGGACTTCTTCGCCTGGGCCAAGGGCCGCAAGCAATTCCGGATGGAGTTCTTCTACCGCGAGGTCCGCCGCAATACCGGCTTGTTGATGGACGGGGATGAGCCGGCGGGCGGGCAATGGAATTTCGATCACGACAATCGCAAGCGCCTGCCAAAATCGATGGTGCCGCCGCCGCGCTTCCTGCCGGAGCCCGACGCCCTGACACTCGAGGTCATCGAATTCGTTCGTACGCGGTTTGCCGATCATTTCGGCGATCTGGAGCCGTTCGTGTTTGCCACGACGCGGGCCGGGGCCGAGGCGGCGCGGGACCATTTCATCGGCGAGATCCTGCCGGGCTTTGGCGACTGGCAGGACGCGATGGCGAAGGGCGAGCCGTGGATGTGGCATTCGCTCCTGTCGATGTACCTGAATTGCGGCCTGCTGGATCCCCTCGACGTGTGCCGACGCGCCGAGGCCGAGTGGCGGGCCGGGCGCGCGCCGCTGAATGCGGTGGAGGGGTTCATCCGGCAGATCATCGGTTGGCGTGAGTACGTGCGGGGCATCTACTGGCTGAAGATGCCGGATACGCCGAGACGAATGCGCTGGAAGCGCACCGTCCGCTGCCGGACTTCTTCTGGACCGGCGAGACCGATATGCGCTGCATGGCCGATGCGATTGGCCAGACCAAGCGGCATGCCTATGCCCACCATATCCAGCGCCTGATGGTGACCGGAAACTTCGCCCTGATCGCTGGTCTTGATCCGCGTGCGGTCAATGAATGGTATCTGCTCGTCTATGCCGACGCCTACGACTGGGTCGAGCTGCCAAACACGCATGGCATGGCGTTGCATGCGGATGGCGGTCTGATGGCGTCGAAGCCATATGCGGCCAGTGGCAACTACATTAACAAGATGTCCGACTATTGTAGTGATTGCGCGTATGATGTCCGGGCACGGACGGGTGCCAAGGCTTGTCCGTTGAACTATCTCTACTGGGATTTCATTGCGCGCAATCAGTCCCGCCTGCAGTCAAATCAACGCATGGCCCTGATTTACAAATCGTTCGAACGCCTCCCGGAAGACGACGTTTCCGCCATGCGGAAAGACGCGGCCGCCTTCCTTGACGGCCTTGACGCGGGCGCTTCCTGAACAGTCCGTAAATTTGTAAGGGTGAAGTTCGCGCGCCGCTCAAGACGCGCGTTTACGCTGTTCTGCTATTTCTCATGGCCAAGAACTGCCGTGAGAAACGGGCTGGAGACGCTGTAAATGGATACCAAGACCGCCAAGCCTGCGGCCAACTGGTCGATAAGCCGGTTGATTCGTGAAGTCGCAATTCCGGACAAGCACCGGGAAGGTCTGCGGCAGAAGCAGCTCGATGCGGTCCGCAACATGACCGTGGTCGTCCTGCTGGCGAACCTTCTCAATGTGGCCGTCGTGCTGCAATCCTTCAGCGGTTCATCGGTGGGCTCGATCCTCGCGATATGGGGCTTCTGCTTCATCTTCATGATCGGCTTCCGCTTCCTGACTTACCTGCGCGAGGGCTCCGGACAAGCGGGCGAAGAAGACAGCAAACGCCTGCTCGAAGCGGTTTCGCGCGGCGCGTCGGTCAGCGGGATTTTCTGGGCTGTGGCACCGCTGGTGGTGATGAGCGCGGTCGATCCGAAAGGCCAGATGGTGATGGGCATTGTCATGGCCGGCATGATGTTTGCCGGCGCATTCCTTCTGTCGCGGATTCCGGAAGCAGCATTCTCGTTCATCATTCCGGTCGGAGTCGGCCTGGTTGTCTCGATGCAGTTCCAGCAGGAAGCGGCCTACCAGTTCATTTCCGTGATGACGATCGTCTACATGGGCGTCCTTATGTTCGCGGTGCGCTGGACGCATCTGCAGTTTGTCGAACAGCATCTCAGCGAAGCGGCCGTACACGAACAATCCCAGTTGATCGGCCTGCTGCTTCGTGACTTCGAAGAGAGCACGTCTGACTGGCTTTGGCAGACCAATGCGGATGGCCGGCTGGAAGACATCCCGCTCGTGGTCGATACCAATCACGATACGGTCAACTTCATGAGCAAGGGCGAGGCGCTGACCAACCTGTTCGTGCCCGGCGAGTCCCGCAAGGTTCTCGAGACGGCAATGAGCCGCAATCATGGCTTCCGCGATATCGTGCTTCAGGTCCAGAAAACGACCGGTACGGACTGCTGGGTGTCACTGACTGGCAAGCCGATCTTCGAGGGCGCCGAGTTCCGCGGCTTCCGCGGTGTGGCGGCAGACATCACCGAGTCCAAGCAGATCGAAGATCGCATTGCGCACATGGCCCACTATGACGGCCTGACCGGACTTCCAAACCGCGTGACGATGCAGGAGCATCTCGAAAAGGTGATCCGCAAGCCTGCAGCGGCCAATATGGTGCGCGCGCTGCTTTGGCTCGATCTCGATAACTTCAAATGGGTCAACGATACGCTGGGCCATCCGGCCGGTGACGAACTGCTGCGCCAGGTCACGGCTCGCATCAACGAGATGGTCGAAAAGGCCGACCTGGTTGCGCGCCTCGGCGGCGACGAGTTTGCCATCATCGTGGAACGCCCGGCGGGCGGCGCGCTCGAAGCCTTCATCAACAAGATCACGGACCACCTGCGCACGCCGTACAATATCTGGGGTTCGACGGCTTATTGCTCGGCGTCCTTCGGTGTGCGGGTCTTTGATGCCTTCACCACAGACTCGAACCAGATCCTCAAGCATGCCGACCTTGCGCTGTATGACGCCAAGAAAACCGGCAAGGCCCAGTGGCGGATGTTCACGCCGGCCCTGGAAGCCAGCACCAAGGCGCGCGTCCAGACCGAGGCCGACCTTGAGCGCGCCATCGATGACAGCGAGCTGCTGGTCTACTTCCAGCCACTGGTCGATGCCCGCTCGCACAAGATGATCGGCGCCGAGACGCTGCTGCGCTGGCAACACCCGACGCGCGGACTGGTCTATCCCGATCAGTTCATCGAAGCCGCGGAGGACAATGGCCTGATCACGCGAATGGGCGAGTGGGTCATCCGCGCCGCCCTTGCAGAAGCTGCGCGCCTGCCGGATCATGTCAAAGTTGCCGTCAACATCTCGCCGCTGCAGATCCACTCGGCGACGCTGGTCTCGACCATCGTCAACGCGCTCGCCGCCAACAAGATTTCACCCAACCGGTTCGAACTCGAGATCACCGAGTCGGTGCTGATGACGGACACTGAATTCACGTTGAAGCGGCTTCACCAGATCAAGGATCTCGGCGTCCGGATCGCCCTCGACGATTTCGGAACCGGTTATTCCTCCCTCAGCTACCTGCGTGCATTCCCGTTCGACAAGATCAA
>JAIXVM010000085.1 GCA_027482995.1 Hyphomonadaceae bacterium
CCGTTCAAGCTCGGGTTCTTCGTGCTTGCTGACGGCTGGCTCAAGATCACGGAAGCTGTGCTCCGGGGATATTCTTCATGAACACATCCACCCGGCGCGATCCGCCGGCCAAGCGCTCTTCCAAGCTTTCCAATATCACGCCGTCTCAACGGGCAGCGGTCATCATTGCGTTGTTGGGCGAAGACGCGGCCAGACCCATCGTCGACAAGCTGGACGATACGGCATTGGCAAATGTTGTCACAGCGTTGGAGCATATATCGGTTCTGGCGCGTGAAGAGCTTGTCGAAATCGTGATCGATTTCCTCACGCAGCTTCGTCAGAGTTCGGGCTCGATGCGCGGCGGACGCGACCGGGCGCGGGAGGTCATGTCGGGGATCGTCGATCCGTCGAGGCTCAATGCCTTGTACGGATATGAGCCCGAGCCCCTGTCATTTGAACCGATAGACGACGGCGATACATGGTCGCGGCTGCGGGAGCGGGAGCCGAAGCAGGTTGCCGAGTATCTGGGCCGGCTGCCGCCAAACATCATCGCGCTGATCCTGCGCAAGCTTGACGCGGGTGCCACATCGAACATCCTTTGTCTGCTCCCGGATGAAAAGGTCAGTCCGACGCTCGGCTTCATGGTCGCCTCGGCTAATCCCGATCCCGGAATCGATTCGGCCATCGAGCGCATGATCACGATCGAGTTCCTCAACAATGCCGAGGTCCAGACGACAGAAGGGGACGAACATCT
The DNA here is from genome assembly GCA_027482995.1 of Hyphomonadaceae bacterium. Classification (GTDB taxonomy): domain Bacteria; phylum Pseudomonadota; class Alphaproteobacteria; order Caulobacterales; family Hyphomonadaceae; genus Hyphomonas. Next base: position 734 of record JAIXVM010000085.1, read on the forward strand.
CGAGACGATCGGCGAAGTGCTGAGCCTGATTCCCAACGACAAGCGCGATAATCTCGTCAATTTCCTCCGCTCGAATCACGAGGCAAAGCTCATCGCGATCCAGAAGGGCATCTTCACGATCGAGTCACTGCCGGACATCCTGCCGCGCAATGCGGTGCCCGTCCTGTTCCGCGAAATCGACAATGCCCAGGTCGTTGGCGTACTCGCAAGCATGCGCGAGAATTACCAGGCGGCGTCAGAGTTTCTTCTGTCAAACATCTCTACGCGGATGGCTGACGCGCTGCGCGAAGAGGTCAAGGCTGTTCCGCCCATGCCGAAGGAAGTTTCCGACGCATTCCAGCGCGACTTCCTGACGGCCCTGATGGATCTCAGGCGGCGCGGTCTCGTTACAATCCAGAAGCTCAACCGTTCCGAATAGCGGCGTTCGCCGCGTTGGGCCGCGAAAGCTGCGCCGGACGTGCGCAGCCCTGCTACGGTTCGTGGTTCGGAAATTCGCCTTTAGGGCTCAGCGAATAATCAGATCGGCGTGAATCGCGCCGGCCGTCTTCATTGAACGGATGATGTCGGCCATCTCCTGCGGCGAGACGCCCAGCGCATTCAGACCCTTGATGAGCTGCGACAGAGACACGTTCGGTTCCAACATCGCGATGTTGCGGCTGCCGGTCTCGGTGACCTGGATATCGGAACGGGGCAGGACGATCGTCTCACCATCGGAGAAGGGGTTCGGCTGGGAAACAACCGGGTATTCGGTCACCTTGATCGAGATATTGCCTTGCGCGATGGCGACCTTCGAAATGGTCACGTCTTCACCCAGAACAATCGTGCCGGACTTTTCGTCGATCACGATCCGGGCCGGGTTGGAGACGGTTATGGGGAGGTTCTCGATGCTGGCAAGGAAGCGCGACGGCGATTCGGGGACGCCGCTGAGGTCCAGCTCGATGGTGCCGGGATCGCGCATCGAAGCCACACGCGTTTTGAGCGACGCATTGATGGTGTCTTCGATGCGCGCTGCGGTGGTGAAATCGGGATTGCGTAAGGCCAGCGTGATCTTGCTGCGATCATTGAAGTCGTAGTTGATCTCGCGCTCGATCCGCGCGCCGTTCGGGACCGTGCCGCCCGTGGGTGTCCCGCGCGTTTCCCGCGAGGCTTCGGCCTGAACGTCGATCCCGCTGACGATGATGCTGCCTTGTGCAACCGCGTAGACTTCATTGTCCGCGCCCTTGAGGGCGGTCAGGATAAGCGTTCCGCCTTCCAGGTTGCTGGCGTCTCCAATTGACGAGACCGAGACGTCGATACTGGAACCATTGCGCGCGAAGGCGGGCAGGGAGGCCGTCACGAGAACAGCCGCCACGTTCTTCGGCTTGATATCCTCACCTTGCACGTTGACGCCCAGACGCTCCAGCATCTGGGTCAGCGAATCTTCCGTGAACGGTGAGTTGCGGACAGAGTCGCCGGTGCCGTTCAGCCCGACGACGATACCGTAGCCGACCAGATCGTTCTGCCGGACGCCTTCGACATTGACCACGTCCCGGATCCGGGTTTGGGCGAGCGCCTGCGGTGCGCAGGCGACGGGAATGACGGCCAGGGCTGCAACAAGCCAGATCGACGTCTTCATGGGGCTACCTCAGGAAATTGATCAGGGAGAGACCGGACAGGCGGGACGTCAGCAGATATGAAGCCTCCAGCGTGGCCTCGAGTTGTTTGAGCGCTGAAGCCGCCTCGTATTGGTCGCGGGCGGTCAGCGCATTGAATGCGCTGGTGAAGATCGTTTCCTCGACATCCAGAGTTTCCTTCTGGGTGCTGATCTGTTCCTGGAGCACGCCACGCTCGGAGCGCACGATCGTGAGTGATGTCAGCCCAGTGGAAATACCCGCCGCGGCGGAGCGGATCAGCCCGCCATTCTGCGCCACGGGAGGCGGGTTGTTGCCCGGCTCGGAGATGGCGAGAATAGCGAGGTTGGAGATCAGATCGACCAGCGCGGGATCGGCTGCGGTGACTGAATCGCTATCGGAAGCCGTCAGAGTGCCGCGATAGATGTCAGGCTGCCATCCGCCACCCGGCGTATTGAAATAGGCGTCGAGCGCCGTTGTAAAGTCAGCGGGGGTTGCGGCGGCAAGAGCGAGCTGGCGCACATCGTCCAGCATATCGCTTGCGCTCGCCAGTGGCGGCGTGTCCGTTGCGTCGCCTGAAAAGAGATAGCGCTCACCGTAGCGGACGTTGAGGGCAGCAAACACATCGTCGAGGGCAGCGGCGGCATCGCGCGCTGCGAGCGTTTGGCTGAACACATTGCCCGTGCCCAGCGCCTCGAGCATGCTGATATCTATGCCTTGAACGCGATCGTTTATCGCCGTCAGATTGGTCTGCGTCACTTCAAGACGTGTCTCGCGCAGGCTCAACTGTTCGCGCTGGAAGCCGATGTCGTCGATGGCTTTCTGGCTCAGCATGGCGGTACCGATGCGGCCGGAAAGGTGCGCGGTCGGGTCTGCGTACCGGCCGGTCGTGGCTTCGGTAGCGGTGCGCGCAATACTCTGGCGCAGTTCGACCATGTTCTGGGAGAACTGGGCCGAGATCAGGCTGTTGGGTAGAGCGACGCGCATGGTATCAGAGCTCCATCAGCAGTTTGATCATCTGGCTTGCCACTTCGATGACCCGGGCGTTGGCCGCATAAGCCTGCTCGACAAGGATGAGGTCCTGCATCTGGGCGTCGACATCGACACCCGTTTCGTTTTGCTCGGCTTCGACGAGGATCGCGTGCTGGGTCTGGGTCGAGGACATCACGGATTCATGCTGAATCCGCTTTTGTCCTGTGACCGAGGCAAGCTGGGCGGCGAGCTCAGTCGAAGAGAATGCCCCTTCGAGGCCATTGGCATTTATCGAACGAACTGCCGAGAATGCATCATACAGTGCACTGAGGATCGTGTTGTTGCCCGGTGGACCTGAGGCCGCCGCGCCGAGGCCGTCGCGAAGACGCCAGGTCGCACCGCCCTGTTCCGGATCGATGGCGGCGTTCAGGCTGATGCGGCCTGCGAGCCCTGCGCCTGCGGCCGCATCGGGGTCAACAAAGATGCCTTGTTCGCCGGGGGTCTTCGTGGGGTCGAGCGAATCGTCCGACAAGCGCGTGATGAGATCATTCGCGATCGTGTCGAGCTGCGCGCTGAGTGCGGGCAGGTCCTGATCGCGCAAGGTAAAGAGCGCGCCGAAGAGCCCCCCCGAGACGGCCCCGAACGAGGCCGATCCCGGCGTGATTTCCACGCCTTCAACCGACATCCCCGACAAGTCACCTCCGGCGAGCGTGTCGGATGGTCCGAATGCGGAAGAGGGTGTGAACTCGATCTGCCGAGCCCGGCCGGCAACCAGGAAAACGCCTTCGGTCGTCAGCACGTCAATCGCGCCGGCATCTCGGTCTACCGTCTGGATCGGCAGGTATTCGGCGATCGTATCGAGGGCGCGTTGACGCTCATCCACAAGCGCGGCGGCTTCGCCAGATGTCCGGTTGATACGGGCAAGCCGCGTGTTCAGCTCTTCGATCTTTTCAAGGGCCGTATTGACGATGTCGACGCCG
>JAIXVM010000301.1 GCA_027482995.1 Hyphomonadaceae bacterium
ATTGCGACGGCCGACCGGCGCCTCGCGCTGCCGCTCGTCCTCTGGCTCGCAATCTATGCCTGCCTGCTCTGGTACTTCGTGCCCCGCCTCGGCAAGATCGCTGAGGCGCAGGCCGACGCCCGCTCGGTGATGACCGGCCGCATCGTCGATTCGTACACGAACATCCAGACCGTGAAGCTGTTTGCCCATTCCGGCCGCGAGGAAACCTACGCCAAGGACTCGATGTCCGGCTTCCTCGATACCGTCCACGGACAGATGCGTCTCGTCACCGGCTTCAACGTCATCGTCTACCTCAACAACTCGCTGCTCGTGTTCCTGATCGCGGGCGCCGGCATCTTTCTCTGGACCGGCAATTTCGTCGGCGCCGGCGCGGTCGCGGTGGCCGTCGGCCTGTCGCTGCGTATGAAGGCGATGTCCCAGTGGATCATGTGGGAGGTGGCCGGCCTCTTCGAGAATATCGGTGTCGTCTATGACGGCATGGCGATGCTCGACAAACCCGTTGCCGTCGTCGATGCGCCGGGTGCTGCCGCCCTGCCGCGCGTCGCGGGCGAAGTGCGGTTCGAGGATGTCGCCTTCCATTATGGCAAGGGCGCCGGTGTTATCGAAGGCCTTTCGCTGTCGATCCGTCCTGGCGAGAAGATCGGTCTCGTCGGCCGCTCCGGCGCGGGCAAGACCACGCTGACCAACCTGCTGCTGCGCTTCTACGACACCGAAAGCGGCCGCATCCTCGTGGACGGCTACGACATCTCAAAGGTCACGCAGGAATCGCTCCGGGCACAGATCGGTGTGGTCACGCAGGACACGTCCTTGCTCCACCGCTCGATCCGCGAAAACATCGCGTATGGCCGCCCCGGCGCGACCGATGACGAAATCCGCACCGCAATCGGCAAGGCCGCCGCCAGCGATTTCGTCGAAGTCCTCGAAGATGCCAAGGGCCGCCGCGGCCTCGATGCGCATGTCGGCGAACGCGGCGTGAAACTCTCCGGCGGCCAGCGCCAGCGCATCGCCATCGCGCGCATCTTCTTGAAGGACGCCCCGATCCTGATCCTCGACGAGGCCACGTCGGCGCTCGACTCCGAAGTCGAAGCCGCGATCCAGGAACACCTCTTTGAACTGATGGAAGGCAAGACCGTGATCGCCATCGCGCACCGGCTGTCCACCATCGCGGCGATGGACCGTCTCGTCGTGCTCGATGCCGGCCGCATCGTCGAGGAAGGCACGCATGACGAGCTTGTGGCCGCCGGCGGTCTCTATGCCGATCTCTGGGCCCGCCAGTCCGGCGGCTTCCTGATCCAGCCCGAACGGATCGAAGAGCCGGAAGAGCAGGGCGGCGTTGCGGCGGAGTAGGCGATGAAGCTCACGATCATCGAGACCGGGCAGGCGCCCCTCGCCATCCGCGACCGGTTCCCGGACTATCCGGAGATGTTCCGCCAGATGTTCGCCCGCGTAGACGGCGCCATCAGTTGCGAGACTGTCTCGGTCGCCAAGGGCGACGCCTTGCCCGATCCGGTAAACCTCGACGCGGTGCTGTACACCGGCTCGCCCGCGGGCGTTTACGATCCGGAGCCTTGGATTTCCCCGCTCAAGGATTTCATCCGCGGCGCAGCCACCGCCCGCACGCCGCAAGTCGGCATCTGCTTTGGCCACCAGATCATGGGCGAGGCGCTCGGCGGCCGCGTCGTGAAATCAGACAAGGGCTGGGGCATTGGCCGGCACACCTATGAAATTGTTCAGTGTCCGGACTGGTCCGCTGCCCCATGCCCGCCTGCGCTGACCGTGGCTGTGAGCCATCAGGACCAGGTCGTCACGCCGCCGCCCGCCGCCAGCGTTATCGCCCGCTCAAACTTCACGCCCTATGCCGGGCTCGACTACCAGGGTTTCCCGGCGATCAGCTTCCAGTGCCATCCGGAATTCGATCCCGACTTTGCCGCCGCCCTCTATGCCGCCCGTCGCGGCACTTCGCTGACCGAAGTGCAAGCGGATGCGGCGGTCGCCTCCCTAGCCGGGGACTGCGACCGCCGCCTGCTCGCCGAATGGATTGCCAGCTTCCTGCGCACGCACGCAGAAAGCTGACAAAGGTCCTCAGGTGCCGAACTTGTAACGCGCACCCACGCTCAGGATGGTCTGCTGGTTCTCGATGTTCAGCGTGCCCGGGAAGAGCTGGTTGTCGAGTTCCACATCATCGGTCGCGCGGTAAGCGGCCTCGCCGTAGAGTTCGATCCGCTCACTGACGGCCCAGGTTGCGCCTGCTTTCAGCTGATAGGCGGCCTTGCCTTCGCTGTCATCGATGATGCCGACACCCGACGGGCTGTACTGCACCGAGACATCCGAATAGCCGATACCTGCGCCGACATACGGGCTGATCACGCCGTCCCGGTTGAAGTCATAATAGAGGTTGGCGAACACGCTGGTCGACTCGATCTGGTCGCCGTCCGGCGTCGCCACCACCTGGCCAACCGTGGCACCCAGCTGGGTCGGCGAGCCTGTCAGCACCGCTGCATCGACGCCGTCGATCACCGTGCCGGCGACGTTGACGCCGGAATGGGTATCCACATCGGCCTTGGTGTAGGTGAGCTCGATGCCCGAACGCAGGCCATTGTCATACCGCGCGCCGAACTCGCCAGAGATAGCATAGCCGTTGTCGAACTCGGTTTCCCAGCCATACGGCGTGCCGGCCGCGATGGCGGTGCCGAAAGGCAGGGCCGGGGCGCCGTTGCCGGTCGTGAACGCGCCGGTTTCGCCGCTGTTGGAGCTGTCCTTCTGGAGAACATAGCCGACCGAGCCGCCGACATACCATTCCTGGGCGGCGGCGGGCAGGGCAAGGAATGAGGACGCGGCGCCGAGCGCCAGGAGTGCAATGCGAAAGTTCATTCTGAATTTCCTTTCAAGCTGGAGAGGGCAGGGAAGAAGCGAGCAGGCACCCTCAATGGCTCCAATTATATAATAACATATGCAATATACAATAATATATTTCTCAACTTTTCGTGAGGCTCGACCCGCCTCAGCCCTTTCGCCTCTGGCGCGAAGTCTGCAATAGGAGCGCCAGTTGCTGCGCCCCGCCCGGGGCGCGCGCCAAACCCGTTTCACGGAGACACACATGCTGCCGAAGCCGCGCGCCGATCTGGCCCCCAACACGCTCGAATTCGAGATCCTGCCACTGGTGAAGCCCACCGGTTTCCGGGAGTACGACGCGCGCTGGTGGTTCAACGGCATCGGCCACGAGAAGGCGCCGGAGCTGAACCTCACCGGCGTCCAGGCCCTCGGCCTCGGCATGGCGACCCTCTTCCACGAGCTCGGCGTGAAGCCGACCGTCGTCACCGGCCACGATTTCCGCTCGATCAGCCAGCCGATCAAGAACGCGCTTTCCCTCGGCCTCATCGCTGGCGGCTGCGAAGTGATGGATGTCGGCCTCGCGCTCTCGCCAATGGTCTACTGGAGCCAGTTCGAACTCGAGGCGGCCTGCTGCGCCATGGTCACCGCCAGCCATAACGAAAACGGCTGGACCGGCGTCAAGATGGGCGCCAACCGTCCGCTCACCTTCGGCCCTGACGAAATGGGCCGCCTGAAGGACATCGTCATGAACGGCCGCTTCGTCGAACGCGCCGGCGGCTCGATCCGCCGCATCGACGGTCTGCGCGAGAAATACATCGCGGCCATCGTCGGCAACTCGAAACTGACGCGCAAGCTGAAGGTCGTCGCGGCCTGCGGTAACGGCACGGCCGGCGCCTTTGCAGGCGACGTCCTGCGCGCCCTCGGCGCCGAAGTCATCGAGATGGATTGCAACCTCGACAATACCTTCCCGAAATACAATCCGAACCCGGAAGATCACGAGATGCTGCACGAGATGTCGCTCGCCGCAAAGGAACACGGCGCCGATGTCGTGCTCGGCTTCGATGGGGACGGGGACCGCTGCGGCGTCGTCGACAATACCGGCGAGGAAATCTATGCCGACAAGATCGGCCTGATGCTCGCCCGCGACCTGTCGAAGAACTATCCGAACGCAAAGTTCGTCGTCGACGTGAAATCAACCGGCCTCTACAAGACCGACCCGGTGCTGAAAGCGAACGGCGCGACGGTCGACTATTACAAGACCGGCCATTCCTACATCAAGCGCCGCACGAACGAGCTCGGCGCGCTCGCCGGTTTCGAGAAATCCGGCCACTTCTTCTTCCGCCCGCCGATCGGCCTCGGCTATGATGACGGTCTCGTTGCCGCCAAGGCCGTGCTCGAAATGCTGGACCGCAACCCCGGCAAGACGATGTCGGATCTCAAGTCCGAACTCGGCGTCGCCTGGACCTCGCTCACCATGTCGCCCCACTGCGCCGACGAAGTGAAATACGGCATCATCGACAAGATGGTCGCCGAGTATCAGGCCCTGAACGGCACGACCATCCTTGGACGGAAAGTCGTCGACGTGAACACCGTCAACGGTGCCCGCGTCACGCTCGAGGACGGCTCCTGGGTGCTGGTGCGCGCCTCATCCAACAAGCCGGAACTCGTTGTGGTGGTCGAATCCATGGTCAGCGACGCTGACATGAAGGATCTCTTCCACAAGGAAGTGAAACCGCGCCTCGGCAAGCACGGCGAAGTCGGCAAGTACAACCAGGAAATCTAGTTCTTGGTCAGTAGGCGGAGCGCCCGGCGCTAAGCCTCTGCCGGGCGCCGGAAATAGACAGGCTTGTCCACCTGGATCTGGTACCAGGGTTTCTGTTCGTTTTCGGTCTCGGTCAGGACGCGCTGTTTCACGTCAGCCATCAGCTGCTGGATGCTGCGCCGTTCATCTGACAGGATCGCATCCGCCAAGACCCGCGTGAATATGGACCGTCCGTCTTTGCGGAGGGCATAGTCGCCGGGCTGGGCGCCAAATATGATCAGGAAGTTCTCGTCCGATTGCGGATCGGCGACGAACTCCGCCTGAGCCTGCTTGGTCGCGAAGTTCAGATCCGCCTTGGCGCAATCGAGGATCAGGATCACGCACGCGGGTGACGCTTCTTTGAGCGTTTCCATCATGTCGCTGATACGCACGGCCTCCAGCGCCATCTCCATCGTGCCGACGTGTTCGAGGGCCTTCTCGGGAAACAGCAGATTGTCTCCGGACATCGATCCGCCATATCCATTGAAGTAGAGGACGGCAATGGAACCAGGTCCGGACTCAAGCATCCTTGTCTTCAATGCCTTCACCGATTTCGTGAACGCGGTCCGGTTTGTGTCCGGCGAAATCGTCAAATCAAAGCCGCATTGCTTCAGCTTGGAGCCGATCAGCGCTGAATCTTTCGCCGCGCCCGGGAGCTTCAGATCAGGTTTGCTGTCATAGGGTGTCGAAAACACCAGCGCATGGCTCATCGCTTTGGGTGCCCGCGCATTGGCGGCGGCATTGGGTGCGGCTCCTGAATGAATCGTCAGGTCGACCGAATCCTCATTCAGTCGGCTGATGGTCATCGGTTCTTGTTCATTGCCCGTCAGGCGAATGACCTGGAGTCTGACATCCTCGAACAGGTCCCGAACTTCTGCAGCATTCGAATTGAGCTGCGCGGTCAAAGCGCGCGCATAGGGGCCCACTTCATCTGCGGCTGAGCCATCGCTGGCTGTCTGCCCTTCCCAGGTCGAGAAAGACACGATCATGTTGGCCGGCGACAAAGGATCGGTTCGGTTTATTCCCCGGATGCCGCTGAAGGTGCTGCCACTGCCTGCCAAGGCCTTCTTCGCGGAATTCAGGTTCAGCGTGTTCCGGCAGGCGTCGATACAAACAATCTGCGGCGCCGGCGCAGCCGGAAGTGCATCCATCAGCCAGGTCAGAGAGATTGCATTGTCCCAGATGGACTCGTCCAGCGGTCCCTTCTCCAAGGGCCAGTCTATCAGCGGGAAAATATGGTTGCCGTTAGTTTCGTGCGACGCGCCGTGCCCTGAAAAATAGACGAACCCGACATTGCCCGGATCGCCACTTTCGAACAGTTTTGAAAAGCCGCGAACCGCCGAC
>JAIXVM010000083.1 GCA_027482995.1 Hyphomonadaceae bacterium
GAGAGTTCGGCGGTGTCATCGCTGAGACGCGCCGCACCGGGGGCGCGAGCGAGCGGGGCGAAGTAGGTTTCGATCCAGCCGCGCTCGGACATCAGGCCTGTCCTCGGCGCAGCGCTGCGCTACAGACCTTCACGGCCGATGGCGTAAAACCGGTCGCGGCGCTGTCGCTTAAGCTCAACAGGCGTCAGGCCTTCGAGGTCGCGCAGTGCGGCGTCGAGCGCCTTGGCGGCAGAGGCCATAGCGCGCTGCGGATCGCGGTGCGCGCCGCCGACAGGCTCCTTGACGATGCCGTCAACGATCTTGTGGCGCATCAGATCCGGAGCCGTGATGCCCATCGCCTGCGCGGCATCCTTGGCCTTGGCGGCGTCGCGGTAGAGGATCGATGCGCAGCCTTCTGGCGAAATCACGGAATAGATGGAGTATTCCATCATCAGTACACGGTTGGCTGCCGCGATGCCGATGGCGCCGCCCGACATGCCTTCACCGATGATCAGGGTGACAAACGGCACACCGAGGGACAATCCGCGCTGCGTGCCGCGGGCGATCGCTTCGGCCTGGCCGCGTTCCTCGCCGCCCTTGCCGGGATAGGCGCCGGCCGTGTCCGGGAAACTGAGCACGGGCATGTTGAACTTTTCGGCCAGATCCATCAGGCGCACCGCTTTGCGATAGCCTTCCGGGTGCGCCATCCCGAAATTGTGCTTCAGGCGCTTCTCGGTGGTGCGGCCCTTCTCATGGCCCATGATGACAACGGAGCGGCCTCGAAAGCGGGCCAGACCGCCAATGATCGCTTCATCGTTTCCGAAATGGCGATCGCCGGCGAGTTCCTCGAACTCCTCGAAAATGCCGCCGATGAAGTCGGAAAAGTGCGGCCGGTCCGGATGGCGGGCAACCTGCGTCACGCGCCAGGCATCGAGATCGGAATAGATCTGCTTCAGCTGCTTGGCTGATTTCGTTTTCAGTTTCGTCAGCTCGTCGGTGATCGACGGACCGTCCTTGCGCGCGGCAAGGGCTTCCAGTTCGAGGATCTTCGAATCGAGTTCGGCGATCGGCTTTTCGAATTCCAGATAGGTAGGCATGCGCGCTTTCTAACTCGTCGCTAGCGCTTCGCCTAGCCGGGTTATGACGGAAGGGTCCGGCCCAGCATCACCACGGCGGGCAGCGTCAGTACGCCCAAGAGAACCGGAAATACGAAGAAAATCAAGGGCAAGGTCAGTTTGGCGGGCAGCGCCATCGCCTTTTCCTCGGCATAGAGGATGCGGCGTTGGCGCATGTCGGCTGAGAAAACCCGCAGCGTCTGGCCAAGGCTGGTGCCCATTTCTTCGGCCTGGCGCAGCATCGTGGCGAGCGATCCGGCCTCTTCAAGCCCGAGCCGGTCGGCAAAGGCGCGCCACGCCGTCTTGCGCGCCCGGCCAGCCCGAAGCTCGAGCGAGAGGGTGCGCATGTGGCCGGCGATGATCGGATGGCGCAGTTCCAGTTCTTCGCCGACGCGCTGCACCGCGGCATCAAGGCTGAGCCCGGCTTCGACGCAGGCAACCATCAGGTCCATCATGTCCGGAAAGCCGAGCGAGCAAGCCTGCTTGCGCTCCGCGATGCGCATGTCGAGATATTTGCCGGGGGCGGCAAGCCCCATCAGGACAAGCAAGATCGAAGCGGCGACAGGCGCGTACTTGGGCAAGCCGCTGAAGTAAGGCAGCGCAAACAGAAGGGCGATCTGCGGGATGACGACACAGACAAACCGGGCGGCGAAATAGCGCGACACCGCATTCGGCTGGGTGAAGCCGGCCAGGTTCAACTTGCCCCGCGCCGCGTTGACCTCGTCGCCCTCCGCCGGGGCGACATTGTCCGCGAGCCCCATCACCGCCTTGCCGAGCGCATTCTCCTGGCGCCGCGCTGCGCCGCCCTCGCCCGGCATGCGGCGCTGCAGACGGCGGCTGACATCCGCGTCGGCCTTGCGGTTGCGCAGCACCGCAATGACGGGAGGGATCGCCGCCAGCACGGCGAGGAAAACCAGCACGGCCGCCACAACCGGCCCGGAGAGGAGAGGCATTGTCATGCTTGGCGCCTCACATCTTGAAGTTGATCATCTTGTTCATGACGAGGTTGCCGATGATCATCCAGACCAGCAGGCCGGCAAAGCCATAGCGGATCAGCGGATCGTCGATGACGTTGCCATAGAACTCGGGACGCAGCATGTGGATGGCGCCCATCACAAGGAATGGCGCCGACGTCAGGATCATGGCCGAGGTGCGGCCTTCCGATGAGGCGGCACGCACCTTGAGACGCATGGTCTGCCGTCCACGGATGGTATCGGTGTTCGCCTTCAAAAGCTCGGTCAGATTGCCGCCGGTCTTCTCCTGAAGGCGGACCGTCGCCGCGAAGAGCTCCACATCCGGGTCCCCTGCCCGCTCCGCCATCCGTTGCACGGCGTTGGTGAGCGACATGCCGTAGGAGACTTCGTCCGCCGTCATACCAAATTCGGTGCCGATCGGATCGGGCATCTCGCGCGCGACGAGCGCAACTGCGGTTGCAACAGGGTGTCCGGCCTCGAGGCTGCGGCAAGCGATCTGAAGTGCCTCCGGCAGCTGGCTCGCCATTTTCTTGGCGCGCTGGGCGGCCAGGTGGCGGATGACCAGAAGCGGCGCGGCAACCAGCACCACCAGATAGACCGGCACCGCAACCCAAATCCCGCCCGCATAGACAAAGGCAAGCCCGGCCGGAATGAGCGAGCCAGCGGCCGACATCGCCGCCCATTTGACTGGCTCGAACTTGAGGCCCGAACGCACGATCAACCGGTTCACCCAGCGCAGCGACATGGCGAGGTTGCCATCGTGATCGAGCCCGCGGCTCTTTCGCAGTTCGACCATCGCCTCGTTATGGCTCGCAAAGCGGTCCTTGAACTGAAGGCGCCGGTTGACGATCTGCTGCGTGCGCGCCTCGGTGACGAGGCTGAGAACGGATTGTATCGCCATGAAGATGGCGCCGATCGCCATCACGGCCGGGATCAGCAGCGAGGCATCGAGGCTCGTGAGATCAGGCAGGCCGAACATGCGCACGTACCCGGATCAGAAGCGGCTGGACGGATCGAACAGGCCCGCCGGCATGAACACGCCGCGCCGCTCCATCTCGTCGAGGAATTTCGGGCGAAGCCCCGTGGCCGCAAAATGGCCCTGCACCTTGCCATTCTCCGCTGTGCCGGTGCGCTCGAAGCGGAAAATCTCCTGCAGCTGCACCACTGAGCCTTCCATGCCGGTGATTTCGGCGATCGACACGACCTTGCGTGAGCCGTCGGACAGGCGCGTCGCCTGAACGATGAAGTTCACGGCCGAAGCGATCTGCCCACGGATCGCTTCCTCGGAAATCTTCATGCCGCCCATCATCACCATCTGCTCCAGACGCGTCAGCGCATCGCGCGGATTGTTGGCGTGGATCGTCGCCATCGAGCCTTCGTGGCCGGTGTTCATGGCCTGCAGCATGTCGAAGGCTTCTTCCGAGCGCACCTCGCCGAGGATCACCCGGTCCGGGCGCATGCGCAGTGCGTTCTTGACGAGTTCGCGCTGGCGGATCTCGCCCTTGCCTTCGATGTTCGGCGGGCGCGTTTCCATGCGCGCCACGTGCGGCTGCTGAAGCTGAAGCTCCGCCGCGTCTTCGATGGTGATCAGGCGTTCGTCCGGACTGATCGCTGCCGACAAGGCGTTGAGGAGCGTTGTCTTTCCCGATCCCGTGCCGCCGGAGATCACCGTCGAGGCACGGCACTTGACAGCGCCAAGGATGAAATCAGCAACCGGACGCGGGATGGCGCCGAAGCTGACGAGCTTGTCCATCGTCAGCGGTGACTTCGAGAACTTGCGAATCGAGACGAGCGGACCATCAATCGCGATGGGCATGACGGCGGCGTTGACCCGGCTGCCATCGAGCAGGCGCGCATCCACCAGCGGCTGGCTCTCGTCCACGCGGCGGCCGACCAGCGCAACGATACGCTGGACGATGCGCAAGAGGTGATCATTGTCAGCGAACCGGACGGGTGCAAGCTGCAGCTTGCCGTGCCGCTCAATGTACACCTGGTTGCAGCCGTTGATCAGGATATCCGCGATGGAATCGTCCTTGAGCAGAGGTTCGATGGGCCCGAGCCCCGTCATCTCGTCCATCACGGCGTCAGCGAACGAGGCCTCCTCGGCAGACGACAACGCCATCTCTTCCTTCCGGATGATCTCGCTGATGATGCCGCGCACGCGGCGGCGCATGGTATCATCGTCGAGCTTGTCGAGGGCGGAGAGATCGAGTTCGTCGATCAGCTTTGCATGCACGCGAAGCTTCGCGTCGAGCAGATCAAATGCGGCGGACTCCGGTTTGCCGCGCGGGGTCGCGGCAGCTGCCGCCACGGGCACAGCCTGCGGCGCAGTCTCTTCCTTGCGAACGGCGGACGGCAGACCGAAACGGCTCATGGCTTTGCTTTCTTCTTTGATTTTCGGCTTTCGGAGTTCGCGATCATCCCGGCGGGTGCCAGCAGACGCACCATCTTGTCCACGTCCAGAACGAGCGGGCTCTTTGGCTTAACATCCGCAATCGGCTTGCCGAGATTGACGGCTGTGCGGGCGGCGTCCCAGTCCGACGTTATGGTAACGTCGATCTTGCGTTCGATCGCTTCTTCCGCTTTTCCGACCGGAAAGCCGGCCCGGAACTGCTTCTTCTGGAACATCCGGTTCAGTACAAGGCGCGCCTTGCTGGCATCGCCGCGCAGGACATCGACGTCCCGGCACATGTCCGCGGCCGCATGCAGGCTGGGCACGGTCAGCTCACTGACGATCACGACTTCGTCGACCGCGGCCAGCACAGGCTTCGTCCAGGGCATCATGTGCCGCGGCATGTCTACGATGACAAAGGGAAACGACGTGCAGGCAACGTCCAGCAGCCGCAGCACGGCCGCCTCACTCGCCAGCAAGTCGGCATCCGGGTTGCGCGGCGCGGTGATGATCGCCACGCCGCCCTCATGCTGCCAGCACCAGGCCGCCAGCAGGCGGGCATCCAGGCGCTCGGGCGCAGCTGAAAGTGCGTGCAGGTCAAGTTTGGGAACCGCTTCAAGGAACGACGAGGTCATGCCATCGGCAAGATTCAGGTCCACGAGACACACCTGCCCGGGACCGGTCACGCGGGCGAGCGCGAACGCGCTCTCGATGGCAAGCGTCGAAACGCCTGCCCCGCCGACGGCGCCGCGGAAGGCCCAGCAGACAGAACTCGCCGCCTTGCCCTGCGGCTCGGCGCGGCCCTCTTCGAGGCGCGCCGCCGCATCGATCACATCTTCGGGCGCAGACGACACGGAGAGGATATCCCAGGCCTGAAGCTTCATCAGGGTCCGGACCATGTGCGCCGGCAGCTGGTCCGACAGCATGACGACGGCGGTGGCGGGTTGCTCGACCGCCAACTGCAGCAGGAGCTGGTCCCATCCGGGCCGCCCCTGCTCGATCACGATCAGTCCGCCGCCATGACGCGAAACGATGTCCGGCGGCGCAAGGCCGGTCAGATCCTGCACGGGACCGCCAGCCTCCGTCAGAGCCGTAAGGTAGTCGGGACCTGCGAGCACGGCCATGCGCGGCGGATTCCGCACAGGCGCGCGTGCCGCGGGCATCTCCCGCGCTGTTGCCGCGGACTGGCTCACTCGGCGCCTCCGGTGCCTGCGCTGGCCAATTGCTTCGTTTGGCCCTCATTGAGCGCCTTGACGGCATTGACGGCGCGCACGCCCGACGTCGATTCAACCTGTTTCGAATTCGGCAGGGTGACATCCCGGCTCGATTGCTCAGCTATGTTGGCGCGGTTGGCGTCCCCGAGCAGATAAGCCTCCGGCTCGCCCAGGGATGTGCACGCGGCCGTCGCCATGATCGCAACCAGCAGGGACACAGACTTCAAGGTGTTCATGGTGATCCGTCCTCTGAGATTTGCGCGCTTTCGCCCATTGTCTTGCCGAGCAGGAAGAAATCGGTGTCTGACGGCTCGGAGAAGGCTTGGAGCGGGTTGGCGAGTTGATCAGGGTGCGGCGCAGGCTGCACGAGGCGCGGCGTGATGATGATCACGAGCTCGCTTTCGTTGCGCTGGAACCGCTTCGACGAAAACAACGCGCCGAGGATCGGCACATTGCCGAGCCAAGGCGTCTGGCGCACATCGTTGGAATAGTTATTCTGCAACAAACCTGCGACCGCGAAGGCTTGCCCGTCATGCAGTTCCACGGTCGTATCGGCGCGGCGCACCGAGATGCCGGGAATTTCGATATCCGCCGTCCGGATGCCGTTGGCGCGGTCGAGCGCCGAGACTTCCGGGCGCACGCGCAGGTTCACAAGGCCGTCACCCAGCACTGTCGGGGTGAAGTCGAGGCTGACGCCGAACTTCTTGAACTCGATGGTGATTTCATTGTCCTTGCTGGCCACGGGAATCGGAAACTCACCGCCCGCGAGGAAGCTCGCCGTATCGCCGGACAGCGCCACGAGGTTCGGTTCTGCCAGTGTACGGATGACCCCCTTCTCTTCGAGCGCCCGGATCTGCAGGTCGATATTCTCGCCGCCCAGGTTCGTGAACAGGGCAACCGTCTTGTCCGCAAGACCGGAAATCGTGCCACTGTCGGTCGCGACCTGAACATCATTTGCATCAATGGCGCTGCCAAACCCGATCTCGCGCACGGCGCTACGGCTCGCCTCGAGGAAGCGCACTTCCAGCAGCACCTGCTGGCTTTGTCCCACCGACAGCCCATTCGCGACGCCGCCCGGCACATGGCGTTCGGCGAGTTGCAGCGCCATCTCGGCCGCTGCCGCCGTCGTCACGCGGCCATCCAGGAACACGCCGTCATGCACCGCGTAAACTTCGATCGGCTCACCCGGCAGAAGACGCTTCAGATCGGCCCGCAATTCCTCAAGGCCGAGTTGAACTTCAACTTCGATCAGCTCAGCAATCGCGCCGGCCGAATTGTAGACGAGCACGGTCGTCGAGCCCGGCGCCTTGCCGCGCAGGAAGAAGGAGCGGTTGGACGTCGCCATCGCTTCGGCAATGTCAGGATCGGCGACCACGAGCGTGGCAAAGCTCGCATCCGTCTCCACTACGGCGGACTTGCCGCGCTTGATGTCGAGACGTTCGGCGCCGGCGCCGGCAAGACGCTCGGTCCAGGCCGACATCGGCGCTGCAGAAAGCGACAGGGCGGCGGCAGAGAGAATGATCCGTAGAAGGCGCATCAACGCTTCTCCCCTTTTTGCGTCTCGGGTTGGGCGACCGGTGTGCTCACCTGAACATCGCTCTCGCCGTTGATCACACGCACGGAGGCGCTGGCGGGCGCGCGGCGGGCGCTTCGTGTTTGAGGCGCAGGCGGCGCGGCGGCCACCTTGCTCGGGACAGGCGCGGCGGCCGCTTCTTCCTCACGGCTGATCAGGGCAAGACCGAGCGCAGCGCGCTGGCTGGCTGCGCCAAGCGCGAGTGCATCTTCCGGCGTCACTTCCAACGTCACCGTCTGGGCGGGCAATGCACCTTCCTGGTTTGCCCCGAAATTCTGATCCACCGCCAGAACCTTCACATGGCGCAGGACCGGCCGCGCAAGGATGTCCGCGGAGACGCGTGAGCCTTCGGGACGCCCACCCGCATCTTCCAGCGCCATGAATTCGTTTACGTCGACGCGGTCACCCGGCAACACAAAGCCGGACACGCCCGTATCGTTGCGCACCACGATCGACACAGCCCGCATTCCGGGCGTGATCGCGCCGGCCAAGGTGAGCGACGCGCCCGTCGTGTCGATCTTTGGCAAGAGCAGCGGTTCGCCGGGCACCATCGTGCCCCGGGAATAGGCCTTTGGACCAAGATCGCCGACATTGCGCAGGGCGCCTTCGGGCACGGCGCGCTCGGGCCACTCGACTTCCTTGACCATCTCGGCATCGATCAACGCGCCCGGCTCCACCGCCTGCGCCATCACGAGCACCTTCGTCATGACGATGGCCGGCGCGGCGGCAGCGCCCGCCTCCGGTCCGGTATCGGACATGAACGTGCGCCCGAAGAAGATGGCGCCGGCGCCCAACGCGACCGAGACTCCGAGGCTGATGAGCGGTGCAGCTTTCATTCGGAATGCTCTCCAGAGGCAGCATGGGGCCGCCCTCAGAGTTCATTCTTAGCAACGGGGATATAAGACCTCTTGAAACCTGGAGGTCGAATCTCGTCCGGGGACGGAAGATGCGATTAACCATCCGGAAAGACAGGGTTTCAGCGGTGTTAACCTGTGATTGCGCGGGCAATGGCCCGTCATCAGGCGTAAATGAACGCGTCCGGCGCCCCGGGACGCAACAGCGCCGCCGTCAGGCGTCCACCATAAACCGCGCCGGTATCAATGTTGAGGCGGCGGCCGCCCCCTGCCGCCTCCGGAAAACTGTCCGCCGTCGGCGTATGGCCATGGATCACCCGCATGCGGCGCAGACCCGGCGCGGTCCAGCATCGCGGATCGAAGAAATCCGCGCGCCGTGTCCACATCTGAACCTCTTCCCCGCAAGCCGGATAGCGGTCGGGGTCAACGCCGGCATGCACGAAGACAAGCCCGGCGTCCGCGTCCTCGTGCACGGTGGGCAAGGATCGCAGCCACGCCACGTGCTGGTCGAGCAGGCGCCGGGGTTTTTCGGCATAACTGTTCATCGTTTCGGTGCCGCCATTGCGGGCCCAGGCGGCTGACGCGCTGGATTGGGCGTCCAGCGACTCATGGGCATCAATCATCATCTGCTCATGATTGCCGCGCAGCGTGATCGACTTCGGCGAGGTCTTCGTCTCGAACGACATGAGATACTCGAGCACGCCGCACGAGTCCGGCCCCCGATCAACAAGATCGCCGAGGTGCACGAACTGAATGGGTGTCTTCGGAAAATGCAGCTTCGCGTGCTGGAGAACCTGCCGGTGCAGATCTTTCAGCCGCTCGAGCTCTCCGTGGATGTCGCCAATGGCGCAATGGATGGGTGGAGTCATCTCAATGCCCTAAGGCGTGAAGGCGGCAATTATAGGGCCAGCCTAATCAGAGCCCGCGAGGATTTGCGCAAACTGCGCCGCATCCACATTGCCCCCGGTCACCAGCACGCCCACGCGCTTGCCCTTCAGTGCGGGCGGCAACCGGTGCACGGCAGCGGCGAGCGCAGCTGCGCCGCCGGGCTCGGCCACGATCTTCAGATGACGGAAGGCCTGCCGCACGGCGTCCCGCACATCACCGTCGCTGACCCGCAATCCGCCGGCGAACAGCCGCTGCCCGATGGCGAAGGTCAGCTTGCCCGGTTCCGGCGTCAGGATCGCGTCGCAGATCGAGCGCGTACCCGGCGCGTTGGCCAGAATGTGCCCGGCTTCCAGTGAGCGCGCCCAGTCATCATGCGCCTCCGGTTCCGCGGTCCAGATCTGCGTTGCGGGCGAAAGCCGCTCAAAGGCCAGCGCAATTCCGGAGATCAGACCGCCGCCGCCCGTGCAGCAGATCAGCGCGTCCAGCGGCTCGTCCGCCGCATGCATCTGGCGCGCGAACTCGAGGCCCGCCGTACCCTGCCCCGCAATGATATCCTGGTCGTCATAGCTCGGCACAACCACGGCGCCGCGTTCAGCGGCGAGGCGGGCGCTGATAACCTCACGGCTTTCCGAGTTGCGATCATACAAGACGATTTCGCCGCCATCGGCTTTGACCCCGTCGATCTTCACCTGGGGCGCATCCGACGGCATGACGATGACTGCAGGCAGGCCCAAGAGACGCGCCGCGCGGGCGACGCCCTGCGCATGATTGCCGGACGAAAACGCCACGACGCCCGTCTTGCGCTGTTCCGGTGTCAGCAGCGCGAGCCGGTTGGTGGCGCCGCGCATCTTGAAGCTGCCTGTCACCTGCAGGCATTCGGCCTTCACGAAAATGCGTGCGCCCGCAGCGGCGTCGATCGCGGCGTGCGTCAGCACGGGAGTCTCGCGCACAAAGCGCCGGACACGCTCGGCCGCGGCCAGCACACTGTCGAAATCCGGAAGGTCAACACCAGGCGTCATGCGCGCGGTTCTAGACGGCGCGCGCCGGGATACAACAGCAAAAACGCGTAAGTCCGCTCAGATCTTCGAAGCGGCCTGTTTGACCAGATCCCGCGCAAATTCTGCCGTATCCGGATTGTCCAGCGCATGCGCCAGCACAGCTTCGAAATAGCCGGTCTTGTTGCCGCAATCATGCACCGAGCCTTCAAACTCGTAGGCATAGAAGGGCTGGATCTCCATCAGCCGCGCCATCGCATCGGTCAGCTGGATTTCGCCGCCGGCGCCGGCGCCCTGCTTTGCCAGCAGATCGAAGATTTCGGGCTGGAGGATGTAGCGGCCCGTGATGGCAAGATTTGACGGCGCCGTTGCGACCGGCGGCTTCTCCACCATGCCCGACATGCTGATCAGGCGGCCATCGCGCGACTTGGGCTCAATCACGCCGTACACCGACACGCGGTCCTGAGGCACGGGATCGACGGCGATGATGTTGCCACCAACCTTCTCGAAGGCGTCCGCCATCTGCTTCAGGCCCGAAGGCTTGCCCTTGACGATCACGTCCGGCAGCAGAACCGCGAAAGGTTCGTTGCCGATCACATCGCGCGCGCACCAGACAGCATGCCCAAGACCCAGGGGCGCCTGCTGGCGCAGGAAGCTCGAACTGCCCGCGGGCAGCCGCGAGGCTTCGACCGAGGCCAGGATGTCGAGCTTGTTCTTTGCCTTGAGCTGCGTCTCGAGTTCATAGGCGTTATCAAAATAGTCTTCGATCGCGCTTTTGCCGCGCCCGGTCACGAACACGAAATGCTCGATCCCCGCCTCACGGGCCTCATCCACCACATACTGGATCACCGGCCGGTCGATGACCGGCAGCAATTCCTTTGGAATGGATTTGGTGGCTGGCAGCACACGTGTGCCAAGACCGGCCACGGGGAAAACCGCTTTTCTGATTCGCATTCAGACGTTCCTGTTTCGGGCCGGATGAGTGGGGCTCCGGCGATACATGTGTGCGCAGTCTAGCAAATCACCTGCCAGTTTGACCCGGCTATAAACCAACTTCGAGCATCGAAGCCGCCAGCGACAGCGCCAGCAGCAAGGCGAGGACCAGACCGGTCGAGTGCCAGAGCCATGGACGCGCCGGCGCAACAAGTTCGCGTGCCAGGCGAATTTGGAGCGCCCGGGCCGGCGATTGGCTGGATGAGGTCGTCGCGGCGCTATCTGTTGCAGATAAACCGGAGAGCGGCGATGCCGGATCGGCCTTGCGCAATTCCGGCGTGTGAACGGAGGGTTTCTTCTTCGCGTGCATCTTCGTCGCCCTGTTTGAATTCGCTCACTATTAGGGCACCAGTCCTAAACCTTGACTAACACTGCATTCGCAAAAAATTAGCAGAAACCGTGAAGGTTAATACTTCACTAAATTGATTTTTATCGGTAAATGCCGCCCGGAAGTGAAAGCCGAGAACGGCTTTCGAGGTCGCAAGGGGACCTTCGTAATGAGCCAGATGCCGCTGGGGCTTAAAGCGCCCGGTCTCGACGAAGATGTGCCTGATAGTCTCGATGCAATCGATTGCTCGGACGGGGTCTGGGGCATTAACGGTCCAGCCAAACGCGCTTTGGATCTTGCGATTGCGATCACCGCGCTGATCCTTCTGTCCCCGTTGATGCTGCTCACAGCCCTCGCCATCAAACTGGATGGCGGCAACGCCTGTTTCGTCCAACCAAGGCTCGGCCGCGGCGGACGCGCCTTCGACATGTACAAGTTCCGGTCGATGCACGCAGACGCGGACCGGATGTTGCAGGAACTCCTCGACCGGTGCCCGGCCAGCCGGGCCGAATGGTCGATGTTCCAGAAACTGCGCCGCGATCCGCGCATCACCGCGGTGGGCCGGTTCATCCGCGCAACGTCGATCGACGAGCTGCCGCAGCTCTTCAACGTGCTCAAGGGCGACATGTCGATCGTCGGCCAACGCCCGATCATGCTGCCTCAGCGCGAACACTACGGTGCACACTTCGAAGGTTACGCAGCGGCCCGGCCGGGCA
>JAIXVM010000070.1 GCA_027482995.1 Hyphomonadaceae bacterium
CGCCGCCCGACCGACGGGCGCTATGGCGAGAACCCCAACCGGCTGCAGCACTACTACCAGTATCAGGTGATCCTGAAGCCGAGCCCGCCGGACATTCAGGACCTCTATCTTCAGAGCCTCGCTGCGATCGGCATCGATCCGCTGGCGCACGACATCCGCTGCGTCGAGGACGACTGGGAAAGCCCGACATTGGGTGCATGGGGCCTCGGGTGGGAAGTGTGGTGCGACGGGATGGAAGTCACCCAGTTCACCTATTTCCAGCAGATGGGCGGCTTCGATTGCAAGCCGGTCGCGGGCGAGCTGACCTACGGGCTCGAGCGCCTCGCGATGTACATTCAGGGCGTCGACAACGTGTACGACCTTGCGTTCAATTCAGCGGGCGTCAGTTACGGCGAGGTGTTTCTCGAAAACGAGCGCCAGATGTCGAAGTGGAACTTCGAGGTGGCGAACACCGACGCGCTGTTCGACCTCTTCGCCAAGGCCGAGGCCGAGTGCCGCAATGCGCTTGCCGCTGGTGTCCCCATCGCCGCCTACGAGCAGGCGATCGAGGCGAGCCATGTCTTCAACCTCCTCCAAGCGCGCGGCGTGATCTCGGTGCAGGAACGCGCCAGCTACATGGGCCGCGTCCGCGATCTCGCGCGCTCCTCGTGCGAGGCTTACGCGGAGAAGATGTCGCCCGAATGGCAGGCGAAATTCCCCGGTTGGAGCCTCGTCTGATGGCCGACTTCCTGCTCGAACTGCGGTGCGAGGAAATCCCCGCCCGGATGCAGCCCAAGGCCAAGGAGGATCTGGCGCGGCTGTTCGGCGATGCGCTGGCCAAGGCTGGTCTTGCCGCTGCGTCGATCGAAACCTTTGCCACCCCGCGCCGTCTCGCCCTGATCGCCACGGGCCTGCCGCTGGCGACCGAGGCCGTCAGCGAAGAGACCAAGGGGCCCAAGGTCGGCGCGCCGCCGCAGGCACTCGAAGGCTTCCTGCGCAAGGTTGGCCTCACCGCCGAGCAGCTTGTCGAGCGGGACGGCGTGTATTTCGCCGTGGTAGAGAAGCCGGGCCGCGACACCGCCGCCGTGCTCGCCGAAACGATCCCGGCGATCATCCGCGCCTTTCCCTGGCCCAAATCGATGCGCTGGGGCGCCGCCTCGCTGAGCACGGAATCCCTGCGCTGGGTGCGGCCGCTGTCGGGCATCGTCGCCCTGCTGGACGATGCCGTCATCCCTTGCGAAATTGACGGGATTGCGAGCGGGCGCACCACGATGGGGCACCGATTCCACCATTCGGGCCCGGTCGAAATCGCCAACCCCGGGGCCTATGTCGAAACTCTGCGCGCGGCCCATGTGATCGTCCATTTCTCCGAGCGTTGCCGCCTCATCCGCGAGGGCGCCGAGCGCGCCGCCGCCGCGGCGGGCCTCGCGCTGGTCGCCGACGAGGGGCTGGTGATCGAAAACGCGGGGCTGACCGAATGGCCCGTGCCGCTGCTCGGCCGCTTCGACGACAGCTTCCTCGACGTGCCGCCCGAAGTCATTCAGCTCACGGCGCGGGTGAACCAGAAGTATTTCGTGTGCGAGGGCGCGGACGGGAAACTCGCCAACGCCTTCGTCTGCACCGCCAATATCGAACCGCGCGATCCATCCGTGGTGGTCGACGGCAACCGCAAGGTCCTCGCCGCGCGGCTTTCCGATGCGCGGTTCTTCTGGGAGCAGGATCAGAAAACCCCGCTCGCGGTTCACGCCGAAAAGTTGTCGCGCATCACCTTCCACGAGAAGCTCGGCACCGTCGCCGACAAGGTCGAGCGGGTGGCGAAGCTGGCGCGGTGGCTGTGCGAGGAGGGGATTGTCGCAGGCGATCCCGACCTCGCCGAACAGGCCGCGCGCCTGTGCAAGGCGGACCTCGTCACCGAAATGGTTGGCGAGTTTCCCGAATTGCAGGGCCTGATGGGTGGATACTACGCCTCGAAGGAAGGGCTGCCGGTCGAGGTGTCGGACGCGATCCGCGATCACTACAAGCCGGTCGGGCAGGGCGATGAGGTGCCGACGGCTCCTGTGACGGTGGCGGTGTCGCTGGCTGATAAGCTGGATACGCTGGTTGGCTTTTTTGCGATTGATGAGAAGCCAACTGGCTCGAAAGATCCGTTTGCGCTCCGCAGAAGTGCGTTGGCCATTTTATCGCTTTTAATTCAAAAGAACATCCGTTTCGGCATCGGGAAGGTGTTCTCGAATTATTTCGACAGGCTAGAGACAGTTTCACTCCAATCTTTAACCTCAATGGAGAAGTTTTCCCTTTTCCGTGAGGCGTTGCATCTAGGGCTGCCAATCGTCATTGAAGAAGACAGGATTTTCTTTGAAAAGCCAATTGTGTATTACAAAGACGGTCAGAAGCAGCAGACTTCGTATCGTGTGTCACGAACGGTACGCAAAGAAGAAATTGCTCAGTTGAAATTCGGAAGAATGGAGGAAAGCCAATTCCGAGCTGCGACAGATGATTTGATGGCGTTTATGGCGGAAAGGCTTTCCGTCAATCAGAAGTCATCGGGGACGAGATATGATTTGATTCAAGCAGTATTCTGCTTGAGAGATGATGACGATCTCGTCCGCCTGCTTGCCCGAGTCCATGCGCTCCAGGCCTTCGTCACCACCGAGGACGGCGTGAACCTCCTCGCGGGCTACAAGCGCGCGGCGAATATGCTCAAGTAGGAGGATTGGCGCGGGATCGAGGGGGAGATTGCGCAGACCGGCGAGGAAGACCCGCTGGCGATGGTCGACGATCCCGACCTCGCGCCGGTGATCGCCGCCAAGATGGCCGAGCGCCATGCGGCGGCCGAGCACCTCTCCTACACTCCGGAACCTGCCGAACAGGCGCTGATCGACGCGCTCTCCGCCGCCGCGCCGCGCGCTTCCGCCGCCGTCGAGGCCGAACAGTTCGCCGAAGCCATGGCCGCGCTCGCGCGCCTTCGCACGCCGATCGACCGGTTCTTCGAAGAGGTCACCGTCAACGACCCGGATGCGGACAAGCGCTCCGCGCGGCTTGCTCTCCTCGCGGCTTTCCGTGATGCGGTGCACCGCGTGGCGGACTTCAGCCGCATCGAAGGATGATCCTCCTCGCCTTTCCACCATTCCAGCGGGAACTGCCATGACGCTTCAGACGGTCTATGTATTCGGAGGCTCCGCCGACCACTCCGATCCGCGCCAGAAGGACAAGACCGTCGCGGGCGGCAAGGGCGCGAACCTTGCCGAAATGGCATCGATCGGCCTGCCGGTGCCGCCGGGCTTCACCATCACCACCGAGGAATGCGTCGCGTACCTGCGCGATGGGGCGGGGTTCTCGGAAGGGCTTCGCGATGCGGTGGTAAAGGCGCTCGCCCATGTCGAAGCCACGGTGGGCAAGCGTTTCGGGGACGCGGCCGATCCGCTGCTGGTCTCGGTCCGCTCGGGCGCGCGGGTGTCGATGCCGGGGATGATGGACACGGTGCTCAACCTGGGGCTGAACGATGCTACCGTCGAGGGGCTTGCGGCCTCGTCCGGCGATGCGCGCTTCGCCTGGGACTCCTACCGCCGCTTCATCCAGATGTATTCCGACGTTGTGCTCGGAATCGATCACGGATTGTTCGAAGAAGCGCTCGAGATCGCCAAGGAAGACAAGGGCTTCTACAACGACACCGAGATGGCCGCCGAAGATTGGCAGGCGCTGGTGGGCGAGTACAAGGGGATCGTCGAACAGGAGCTCGGCAAGCCTTTCCCGCAGGACGTGACCGAACAGCTGTGGGGCGCGATCCGCGCGGTGTTCGACAGCTGGGATTCGGACCGCGCCAAGGTCTACCGCCGCCTCAATGACATCCCGGGCGACTGGGGCACCGCGGTCAATGTGCAGGCGATGGTGTTCGGCAATATGGGCGAGACCAGCGCGACCGGCGTCGCCTTCACCCGCGATCCGGCCACCGGCACGCGCGCCTATTACGGCGAATACCTGATCAACGCGCAGGGCGAGGACGTGGTGGCGGGCATCCGCACCCCCCAATACCTCACCAAGGCGGCGCGCGAGGCGGCGGGGGCCAAGCCGCTCTCGATGGAAGAAGCGCTGCCTGAGGCATATGCTGAACTCGCTCGCGTGTTCGACCTGCTCGAGCTCCACTACAAGGACATGCAGGACATCGAGTTCACGGTCGAGCGCGGCAAGCTGTGGATGCTCCAGACCCGCTCGGGCAAGCGCACCGCGAAGGCCGCGCTCAAGATGGCGGTCGACATGGTAGCGGAAGGCCTGATCGACGAGCGCGAGGCGGTGCGGCGGGTCGATCCGATGGCGCTCGATCAGCTGCTCCACCCGACGCTCGATCCCAAGGCCGAGCGCAATGTGCTGACCACGGGCCTGCCGGCCTCGCCGGGCGCGGCGGCGGGCAAGATCGTGCTCGATGCCGACACTGCCGAGCAATGGGCGGGGCGCGGCGAGAAGGTGATTCTCGTTCGCGTGGAGACCTCGCCGGAGGATATCCACGGGATGCACGCAGCCCAAGGCATCCTCACCGCGCGCGGCGGGATGACGAGCCACGCGGCGGTTGTCGCGCGTGGCATGGGGCGGCCCTGCGTCTCCGGGGCGGGGCAGGTCTCGATCGATCGGGTCTCGCGCAGCTTGCGGATCGGCACGACCGAGCTGAAGGAGGGCGATGCCATCACCCTCGACGGGGCGACGGGCCAAGTGATGCTCGGCATCGTCCCCACGGTCGAGCCGGAGCTGGCGGGCGATTTCGGCGTGCTGATGGTATGGGCTGACAAGCTGCGCCGGATGAGGGTGCGCACCAACGCCGAGACCCCGGACGATTGTCGCATGGCGCGCCAGTTCGGGGCCGAGGGCATCGGGCTGTGCCGCACCGAGCACATGTTCTTCGAAGCCTCGCGCATCAGCCTCGTGCGCCAGATGATCCTCGCGGAGGACGAGGGGGGCCGCCGCCGTGCGCTCGACAAGCTCCTCCCGGAACAGCGCGCCGATTTCACCGCGATCTTCGAGGTGATGGC
>JAIXVM010000067.1 GCA_027482995.1 Hyphomonadaceae bacterium
CGCGTCCATCGCGAGGATGACCTGCGCATAACCGCGCGCGAGGCGGCCCATGTTCTCGACGCTGGTGCGCTCGTTCGTGCCGTGGAAGCCCGTGAGTTCATCCGGCGTGAGCACAGACGGCGCGAAGCGATACACGTTGCCGGTGATCGCTTCGGCGTAGCGGGCATCGGTGGCGCCGAGCACCAGGCCGGGCGCAACCGGCGCGCCCGGGAAGGTGGCTTCGGCGACGCTGGCGAGCACGGCATAGGCCCGGTTGTCGGTGGGTGAGACGTTGGACGCGCCGGTACCGGCGATGCCCTCCTTGTCGGTCACGATCTCGATACCTTCGATGTCCTTGGTGACGTCCTTTACGTGCGCCACCACCTCCTCGACCGTGTCATTCGGGTGGATGCGGAAGTTCACCGTGGCGGTCGCGCGTTGGGCGAGGACGTTCTGCTTTGCGGAGCCCTCCAGCATCGTCGGCGCGGTGGTTGTGCGGATCATCGCGTTGCCCGCGGGGATCTCTGCCAACTGGCTGTCGATCATGCCCTTGAAGAGCCAGAGATTGGCAAACGCCATGCGCTGCAGGAAGGGCATGTCCTGACCGGCGGCCTTGAACATGTCGGATGCGGGCGGCTTTGAAAGATCAGACGGCATCTGGTTTTCGTCGAGCGCGATGACGGCGCGCGACAGGCTGACCGTGGCGGAATTGCGCGGCGGCGTGGATGAATGTCCGCCGGCTGCGTTGGCGACGATGTCGAGCGTGACATAACCTTTTTCCGCAATGCCGATGAAGCCGGTGGGCTTGCCGGTCAGCGGGGAGGGGTTCAGCACCATGAAGCCTTCATCGAGCGCGAGTTCGGGCTGGATGCCGCGTGACTTGAGCAGCGCGACTCCGGCCTCGGCGCCGGAGCCTGAAACCTCCTCGTCATGGCCGAACATGAAAAGCACCGTACGCTGAGGTTTGAAGCCGGATACCGCCAGCGCTTCCGCGGCTTCCATCAATCCGATCAGCGATCCCTTGTCGTCGATCGCGCCGCGTCCGTAGATGTAACCGTCGATGATCTCGCCTGCGAACGGCTCGCCGTCCCAGTCGCCTTCGGTGCCGATATTCACGGGCACGACATCCTGGTGGGCCATCAGCAGCAGGGGCTTGAGGGACGGGTCTGAGCCTTGCCATGTATAGAGCAGTGTCAGCGTGCCGGGCACGATCTCTCTGGTCATCGCCGCATGGGCGGCAGGATAGGCCTCCACGAGCCAGGCATGCATCGCCAGCCATTCGCCATCCTGTCCCGGGCGCGGGTCGCCGTTCGCCAGCGTGATCGTCTTGAACTGGATCGCGCGGGAGAGGTTCTTGGCGCCGCGTTCAGCCGAGATGGCCGGCGGCTCTGGCAGTGTTACGCGCCCGCCGACGGGTTCAGCGCCGTAGTTCACCGTGTTGTAGACCAGCACGCCAGCCAATGCTGCAAATGCGAGCAAAAGCCCGATCAAAATGTTCCGGATCATGTGCGGCGGCCTCCCTGAATTCCAAGTCATTGGTGAAGGCGCCCGGCGTCCGGCGTCAAGCGCGGGGTCATCAAAAAATGACTTGGCCGTCACTCTATCGCGCGGCAGGGTAGCGTCATGGTTGATCCGTCCCCGAAGCGTCTGAGCACGCCGCGCGTCCTTGCGTTATCCACGCTGGCCTTTCCGCTGGCTGGCATTGGCTTGCCCCTCGGGGTGTACCTTTCGCCGTTCTATGCCGACGAGCTGGGACTCGGGCTGGCCCTGACCGGCACCCTGTTCATGATGCTGCGATTGCTCGACATGGTGCTCGATCCCACGATCGGACATTTCGTGGATCGCTTTACCTCGAAATGGGGCCGGGCGCGTCCATGGATTGTGGCCAGCGTGCCGATGCTGATGCTCTCGGCTTTCTTTGTGTACTTGCCGCCGCGCGAAGGCGTGAATGCGTTTTACTTCGTGCTCTGGATGGTGGTGCTCTATCTCGGCTCCACCATGATGATTATCGCGCGCAATGCCTGGGTCGCCGACATCGCCGCCGATTACGACGACCGCTCACGCCACTTTGTACTGATCGAGATGGCAAGTGTGCTCAGCATGCTGTTCCTCCTGATCATCCCGGTGATCATCGCCAGCAATGGCGGGGACCGGTTTGAACAGATCGGCGCGATGGGCTGGTGCCTGATCATTTCCCTGCCCATCACGGCGTTGATTGCCTGTGCCTTCGTGCCGGACCTTCCGCGCGCGAAGGACCCTGACGCGAAGGGTTTCAGCTTCGCCGAAATGCGCATGGCGGTGGGTAACCGCCATCTGATGACGGTCCTGCTGCTCGAGATTCTGGTTGGCATGGGCATCACGGTCACGGCGTCGCTTTACCTGTTTGTCGCCGAGTCCGTTTTCGGCCTGACAGATGCACAGGCGAGCCTGCTGCTGGTCGTCTTCTTCCTGTCGTCCGTGATCGGCCTGCCGGTCTGGATGCGCCTCGCGGCCAAGACCGAAAAGCACAAGGCCGTATGCTTTGCGGTGCTGATGTCCGCCGGCAGTTACGCGCTTTATTTCGTGGTGGCCCAGTTCGGCGGCTTCTGGCCCTTTGCCGTGGCGGCCGTGATCAATGGATTCGCCTTCACAGCCCCTCTGGTGATCGGCCGGTCGATGACAGCCGATGTGGTCGAGTGGGAACTGGCGCGGTCGGGCGTCAACCGGGCCGGTTTGTACTTCGGGTTGAATGCCGGCGCCTACAAGATCGGCGCCAGCGTGGCGACGGGTCTCGCCTATCTGCTGGTCGGACTGGTGGCCGGATACGAAGCCGGCGCCGACAATTCGCCGGAAGCCGTGCAGGGCCTGCTGATCATCTTCTGCGTTCTGCCGTCGCTGTTTTACCTCGTCACCTATTTCGCGGTGCGCAGCTATCCGCTGGGCCGGGACATGCAGTCGGCTGTGGCAGCGCAGATCGCAGCCGCGGAGAAAGTCACGTCAGCTTGAAAGTTTTTGTCACTGACCGGTGATTTTCGGTTGCGGAATGTCACTGACTGGTGATATCAACGTCCGTGTTGCAGCAAACTGAAGCATGGCCGCAGGGGCCTGCCGCGCTGCCTCACGAACGAGGAGACTTCTGTGCCATCCCCATCCCCCCTCACTGGGCGCGCTCCGCGTGCCCAAACGCCCGAGGCATGACCATGACCACGATCACCATCAATGGCGCCGTCCTGAAATATGATGCGTATGGAAGCGGTTCCGAGACGATCCTGTTCATCCATGGTCTGATGCTCGCGAGCGAGTCCTGGGAGTCTCAAGTTGCGGCCTTCAAGGATCGCTACCGTGTGATCACGTACGATCTGCGCGGGCAGGGGCAGTCCGAGAAAACGACAGAGCGCCTTGATCTCGACTCGCTTGCCGAAGACGCCGCCTCGCTGATCGATCTGCTCGCGGGTGGCCCGGTTCATGTCGTGGCGTTCTCGATGGGTACGTTCGTGGCCCTGCGTGTTGCCGCGAGGCGCCCCGAACTCGTCCGCTCACTGACATTGATAGGTCCGAGCGCAGCGGCCGAGGAACCGGAAAACATGCCGAAATATGCCAAGCTGATCCGGTTCGTGAAACTGTTCGGACCTGCGCCTGTCGCCGGACGCCTGATGATGATCCTGTTTGGTGATACCTATCTCAAGGACCCGGCACGACGCGCGGGCCGGACACGCTGGCTCCGCGTGGTCAAGCGCCTGCCGCGGGCGCTGGCGCGCGCCGCTGAGGCATCGGCGCATCGCAAGGCGATCACCGGTGAACTCGCCGCGATCACGGCGCCTGCGCTGATCGTGTCCGGTGAAGAAGATCGCCCGATTTCGCCGGCGCAGGCGCGGGCGGTGCATGCCGGTATCCGGGGCTCCCGGTTCCTCGCGTTTGAGCGCACGGGACACGCCGTGATGATCGAACGGCCTGAAGACTTCAATTCAGCGCTGGCCAGCTTTCTAGGCGAGCTGGTTGAGACCCGGACTGGAGGTTCGCTGTGATGCGCGTTGTCCTCATGGCGGCGGCCCTGGCGATGGCCGGGTGCGCGCATGCGCCCACGTCTCAGCGGTTGCCAGTATCGGATACGCCGCTGCGCACCTATAGCGACGATCCTCTGCTTGCGGATGATCTGATCCGGAGCGATTGGCCAGTCCCGTCAGATGGTACGTTCGATGTTCTCGCCTTGTCCGGCGGAGGCCCGAATGGAGCGTTCGGTGCTGGCGTTCTGGAGGGCTGGACCGGGCGCGGGGACCGGCCGCAGTTTGATCATGTCACCGGCGTGTCTACCGGCGCTTTGATTGCGCCGTTTGCCTATCTCGGTACCGAGTGGGACGGTGAGCTGAGGTCGGCTTACCTGGGTGATCGAGTCTCGGGGCTGATGCAGCGGCGCGTCCTGTCGGGCGCGTTCGCGTCCTCGATGTTCCGGGGCGATCCGCTGACGGATCTTGTCGATTCGCATGTCACACAGGAACTGGTCGATTCCGTCGCCGAGGCCAGCCGCTCGGGGCGCAGCTTGATTGTGATCACGACCGACCTTGATGCCCAACGGCCCGTGGCCTGGGACATGGGCGCCGTGGCGCGCCTCGGCGGCGAGCCTGCGCGGGTCCTGTTCCGGAACATTCTGGTTGCGTCAGCAAGCATCCCCGGCGTCTTTCCCCCGGTTCGGCTGAATGCCGACGGCGAGGAGGAGTTGCATGTGGATGGCGGCGTGTCGGCGCCGATCTACGCCGTGCCGGAAGCTTTGGCAGACCGGCTCGGTTCAAGTATCGCGCCGCCGGCTCCGGTGCGAATCTTCATGATCGCGAACATCTCGGTGCATCCTGTCGCCGATGAGACGGCGCGGGGAACGCTGGGCATCATGTTGCGGAGCCTCAATACCAGCGGAAAGGCCTCGATGCGGGCGGCTCTGCAGATGAATGCGGCGCTCGCCGACCAGTTCGGCGCAGAGTTCCATGTCATGTCCATACCGCGCGGGCAGAGTGTTCCGGTCACGGACTTTTCGGAAGCTTCGCTGCGCCGCCTGTTCGATCTGGGCCTTGGGATGGGCGGGGACGGCGACTGGCGGGAGACGGCTGTCGGGTTTGAAGAGTAAGCGGGTCGTCAGAACCCGCCGCCTTCGGCGAGCCACTCCAGTTCGTCCGGCGTGCTGGCGCGGCCGAGAATGGCATTGCGATGCGGGAAGCGGCCGAACTGGCGGATCGCGCCGCGGTGTTCGAGCGCATAGTCGAGGAATGATTTCGTGAATGTCTCGAAGCCGGGGCGGGCTTCGGCGTGCAGTTTGAAGATCATGTCGACAGAACGGTCTTGATCGGTCACGTCTTCTGAATGCTCGAGCGGCAGGTAAAAGAAAATGCGTTCGGCTTCTGAGAGACCGGAATCCTCCCCGCGCGCGAGACCGTCCTTGCACAGACGGAGTGCCAGCGCATCCTGCGCAAAGGCGCGCGGGGTCTTGCGGAAGATGTTGCGGCTGAACTGGTCGAGCACGATGATCGCCGCGAGGCGGCCGTGCGGGCCTGTCTCAGCCCAGTCGCTGGCAAGGGTGCCTGTCGATAGCTCTTCCAAAAGGGGACCAAAGAGACTTCGCAGCTCAGCGTCGAGCGCCGGGCCGCCATTGAACCATTTCTTTTGCTGCACCTTGAACGCGTCCGGCGACTGGCTGGCCTCGCCGATCCAGAACGCGAGGACCTCCGCTGGCGACGTCATGCACCGGGCCGCCGGGCGACGACCATGTAGTTCACCGAGGCATCGCCCGTGAGCTTCCATTGGCCGGAGAGGGGATAGAAGCTGACCCCGATCGGCGTCTCGGGTTCCATGCCAGCGCCGCTTAGAGCGGTTTCGACTTCTTCGGGCGTCACGAACTTCGACCAGTCGTGCGTGCCGCGCGGTAGCCAGCGCAGGACATATTCAGCGCCGATGACGGCCGTGGCGAGCGCCTTGGCGGTTCGGTTGAGCGTGGCGACGATCATCAGGCCGCCGGGTCGTACCAGACGTGCGGTATCTGCGAGGAACTGCGCGGGATCGGCGACGTGCTCGACAACTTCGAGGTTGAGCACGACGTCGAACGCCGGCTCGCCGCTCGCCAGCAGGCCTTCAGCCGTGCCGGCGCGGTAGTCAATCTCGAGACCCTGCTCGGAGGCGTGGGTGAGGGCGGCTTTGATGTTGGCCTGCGAGGCATCGACCCCGGTGACCGAGGCGCCAAGCCGCGCCATCGGCTCGCACACGAGGCCGCCGCCGCAGCCGATGTCCAGCAGGCGCAGGCCGTCCAGTGGCTTCAGGGCGCCTTTGGGGATCGAGAAGTGGCCCTCAGCCGTCTCCCGGATGAATTTGAGGCGCACCGGATTGAACCGGTGGAGAGGTTTGAACTTGCCGTTCGGGTTCCACCAGTCGGCCGCCATCGCCGAGAATTTGGCGACTTCGGCAGGGTCAATGCTCGGCGTGACCGGGGTGACCTCAGAGGCCTCGATGGTTTTAGCCATTGTTTAGCAATCCT
The DNA here is from genome assembly GCA_027482995.1 of Hyphomonadaceae bacterium. Lineage (GTDB taxonomy): Bacteria > Pseudomonadota > Alphaproteobacteria > Caulobacterales > Hyphomonadaceae > Hyphomonas. Next base: position 6,473 of record JAIXVM010000067.1, read on the forward strand.
GTTTGATCCGGGCCGAACTTTCCCCTAGAGGGGCCGATATAGGACGCCCTTTGCGGGGCAGATAGCCGGTTGGGGCGAAATGGCGCGCACAGTACTGAAATTCGGGGGCACTTCGGTCGGTGATCTGGACCGGATTGCCAACGTCGCCGAGATCGTGGCGGCGCGCGCCGCCAAGGGCGAGCACATGGCCGTGATCGTGTCCGCGATGTCGGGGGAGACCAACAAGCTCGTCGCCCTGGCGGACGGCGCCGCCGGCAAGGACCTCGCCCGCCACCTGTACGATGACGAGTATGACGTGGTCGTCGCCTCGGGCGAGCAAGTGACGGCGGGGCTGCTGGCACTGGCGCTGCGGCGCAAGGGCCTGAACGCCCGGTCATGGCTTGGCTGGCAGCTGCGCCTCAAGACCGACAACAGCCACGGGCGCGCCCGTATCCTCGGCTTTGACGACTCCTCCTTGCCGGACTCGATCGATCGCGGTGAGATTGCCGTGGTCGCGGGCTTCCAGGGCGTGACGGATGATTTTCGCGTGACGACGCTTGGCCGGGGCGGCTCGGACACCAGCGCCGTGGCGGTGGCCGCCGCGCTCGGTGCACAGGTGTGCGATATCTATACGGATGTCGACGGCGTCTACACGACCGATCCGAGGATGGTGCCGAAGGCGCGCCGGATCGACAAGATTTCGTATGAAGAGATGCTCGAGATGGCCTCGCTCGGCGCCAAGGTGCTGCAGACGCGGTCGGTCGAGCTGGCGATGAACCACAATGTTCCCGTGCGGGTGCTGTCGAGCTTCGTGAAGCCCGGCGAGGAATCCCCCGGAACGCTTGTCTGTGCAGAGGAAGAGATCGTGGAAAAGCAGGTTGTGAGCGGCGTGGCTTATTCACGCGACGAGGCCAAGGTGACGCTGTACGGCGTGCCGGACCGTCCGGGCTCGTCGGCCAAGATTTTCTCAGCTCTCGCCCGAGCCGGTGTCAACGTGGACATGATCGTGCAGGCGAGCTCCCGCGAGGCCTCCAAGGCGAACCTCGTGTTCACCTGTACCGACCGCGACAGCCCGTTCGCCCGCGAGACGCTGGAGAACATCAAGGGTGATATCGGATTCGACCGGCTGGAAGTCGCGCGCGACGTGTCCAAGATCTCGATCATCGGTGTCGGCATGAAGAGCCATACCGGTGTTGCCGAGAAGATGTTCACCGCGCTTTCCGAGAAGGGCATCAACATTGATGTGATCTCCACCTCGGAGATCAAGATTTCCGTTTTGATCGCGGCGCCCTATACAGAGCTGGCGGTTCGCGCCCTTCATACCGCCTTTGGTCTGGACGCTGACTGACCCGCTTGTCCGAACGGGCCCAAACAGGAGTGCATGCCCTATAACATGACGGCCACCCGTGTGCTCATGAACAACCTTCGCCAGGTGATGGCGGAGGATGGAGACACACGCTCCCGGCTCGACCATGTTGTGCGCCTGATCGCCGGCGCGATGGTGGCAGATGTTTGCTCGGTGTATCTGCGCGAGGCGGACGGCGCCCACCTCTTGATCGCCACCGAAGGCTTGAAGCCGGAAGCCGTCAACAAGACCCGCATGTCGCCCGGCGAAGGCCTCGTAGGCTATGTGGCCCGCACCGCGGAGCCCATCGCCATCGAGGACGCGCCGCGCCATCCGGCCTTCTCCTACCGGCCAGAGACGGGGGAGGACCCCTTCCACGCCTTCCTCGGCGTGCCGATCCTGCGCACGGGCGGCGTGACCGGCGTACTCGTCGTGCAGAACCGGACGGAGCGCAGTTACCGCGAAGAAGAGATCGACACGCTGCAGACCATCGCCATGGTGCTGGCGGAGATCGTGCATACGCTCGTGCTGGCGCCCGCGCCGCAGCAAGGGAATGACCGGCGTTCGCGGTCCGGCAGTGCCGCCGGAAACCTCAAGGGCCGGGTGTTCTGCGAAGGGCTCGGCTACGGCCTCGCCGTCCTGCACGATCCGGTTGTGCCGCCGGCCAAGTTTTTTGCGACTGACCAGGCCGCCGAAGTACAGCGTCTGTCTGAAGGTCTGATCGGCCTCAGGGAATCGATTGACCGGATGATGCTCATCGACGGCGCGGCCCTCGGCGGTGACCCGCGCGATGTCATGGAAGCCTACCGCCTGCTGGCGGACGATCCGTCCTGGGCCGAGAAGCTGCTTGAAGGCATCCGGTCGGGCCTCTCGGCCGAAGCGTCTGTGGACCGCGCCCGCCGCGAGCACCGGGCGAAGCTGCAGAATGCCCGCGACCCTTACCTGCGCGAGCGGCTGCACGATCTTGAAGACCTCGACAACCGTCTGCTCCGCGTCCTCGGCGGCGCCGAGGGCAAGCCGAAGATTACCGGCGATCAGGCGATCCTCGTCGCCCGCCGTCTCGGTCCGGCGGAGCTCCTCGAATACGCGCACGCCGGCCTCAAGGGCATCCTGATGGAGGAGGCGGCGGCTTCGTCCCACGCCGCGATCGTGGCCCGCGCGCTCGGCATTCCGGCCATCGGCGGCATCGACGGCCTGACGACGCGGATCGAGCAGGGCGATTACATCATCGTCGATGCTGAGGACGGGACGGTCCATATCCGGCCTGATGATGTGGTGTACGATGCGTACATGGCGCGGGTCGGGCTGCGCTCGGAGCGGCAGGCACGTTATGCGGCGCTCAAGGGGCTGCCCGCCAAGACGCTCGACGGCACGCATGTGTCTTTGATGCTGAACGCCGGTCTCGATCTCGATCTCGACATGCTCGACCAAGCAGGCGCGGACGGGGTGGGGCTGTTCCGGACGGAATTCCAGTTCCTCGTGTCGGAATCCCTGCCACCGCTTGAGGACCAGATTGCGCTCTACAAGCGGGTTCTGGACCGCGCGGCCGGGCGGCCTGTCATCTTCCGGACGCTGGACCTCGGCGGCGACAAGGTACTCCCTGCGCTCAGCCAACTTCGCGAGGAAAACCCGGCGCTCGGCTGGCGGTCGATCCGCTTCGCGCTCGACCACAAAGGGCTGTTCCGGCGCCAGTTGCGCGCGCTGGTGCGGGCTGCGGGGGACGGGCCGTTGACGGTCATGTTCCCGATGGTGACCGTGCCCCATGAATACAGGGCGGCCAAAGCGCTGCTTCTTGAAGAGATTCAATGGACTCTGCGCCACACGGGCAAAAAACCGTCCAAGCTGGAAGTCGGCGTGATGCTGGAGACTCCGGCGCTGGGCTTCTCGATGCAGGATCTCGCCGGCGAAGTGGATTTCCTGTCGGTCGGCACCAACGACCTGCTGCAGTTCTTCTTTGCTGCCGACCGGATGACCCCATCGGTCAGCGAACGCTATGACCTCGTGGACCCGGCCTCCCTGCGCTACCTGAAAATGGTGGCCGATATCTGCAAGGCCGGGAACATCCGCCTTTCCGTTTGCGGGGAAGCGACGGCGTCGCCGCCGGTGGCCCTGTGTTTTGCGGCGCTCGGCTTCACCAGCCTGTCGATGGCGGGATCAGCCATCGGCCCTGTCAAGCAAGCCCTCAGGGGCGTAGACCTTGGCGCCTTCCGGGCAGGGCTTTTCGAGCGTATGGATAAACCGAACGGATCGTTCCGTAACCAAGTCTTAGCACTCGCCGCCGAACATGGAATTGACACAGCCGACAGTTGAAGCGTGTTGCGGCGGGGCATACACGGTCTTAATGAGACGTGGACCGGATCTTGCCTCGTTTTCACTAGGTGGCATCATTCGTCAATGAGACTGGTAAAATATGGTACAGATCGTATCGCCTGAACCTGCAAATGAGCAAACCGGGGATTCAGTCCGGGTGGAAGACAACGCGACGCCCCGTTCGAATGTGACGCCCATTTCTCCGGAAGCGGCCCGGCATCTGGACGCGTATGGCCGGCGTGAACGCGCTGACGAGATTTTCCGCACGGGCGAATATGACGGCGAAAGCCTCCGCATGGGCCAGGTGCTGCGCCGCGTGCGCGAGGCGCTGGCGCTCGATCTGGGCGAAATCGCCAAGGCCTCGCTGATCCGCGAAAACTTCCTCATGGCCATCGAGCGGATGGAATTGCAGACCATCGCGAAGGGCTATCTTGTGCCCTACCTGATCGCCTATTCGAAATATCTTGGCCTGCCAGAGCAGGATGTGGTGCAGCGCTACACCCGTGAGTGCGGCGCGGTCGAGGAAGTCAAAACCCTCGCCCCTGTGCCGAAAATCGGCCAGCTGAACCGCACCAAGGACCAGTTGCCGCTGATCCTCGCCGCGGCGGGCGTCCTGGTCCTGCTGATCGGCGGCGGCATCACTGCAGCCATTCTGATGAATAGCGGCCCGGAAGAAGTCACATCGCCGACGGTTGTGGCCGTGAGCGGCGCCCGCGAAAGCCTGTTTGCCGATACCGCCGCGCCTCAGACCGTTCCGGGCGACCTGCCAATCGAGATCGTGGCGGTCCGTCAGGGCTGGCTCGAAGTGCGGGCGGCCGACGGCACGATCTTCCTCAGCCGCACGATGGCAGCCGGCGAGAACTACTTTCCGCGCGTGAAAGCGGGTTGGACGGTTTCGGCGCGCAATGGCGGCGTCTTTGAATGGCGCGCTGGCGACATGGTCATCGGACCACTCGGCCCGGAAGGTGCGCAGGTGTTTTCGGTCAGCGTCGACGATCAGCTCGTCAAGGCCGCTGAACTCGCCGCCGCTGCAGTGGCGACCGCAGAAGCAGCTGAAGCCGCTGCGGCGCCGCCCAAAGCGACGCCCTGAGGGCTTTACCTTGGCGCCGCGCAGCGCCACATGTGAGGCAGACAGAAAGCCCGAAAGGCGCTGACCCCTCCGATGAGCCACAATCCCATTCGTCCCTGGCGCAATATCGAGCGCCGCAAGTCCCGGCAGATCCGCGTCGGCAACGTCCTCATTGGCGGCGATGCGCCGATTGCCGTCCAGACGATGACCAACACGCCGACCGAGGACGCAGCAGCCACGATTGACCAGATCATCAGGTGCGCTGAGGCAGGCGCCGACATCGTGCGGGTGTCGTGCCCGACCGAGGACGCGACCCGGGCGATGCGAGAGATCGTCAAGGCGAGCCCGGTTCCGCTGGTGGCGGATATCCACTTTCACTACAAGCGCGGGGTCGAGGCCGCTGATGCGGGTGCGGCCTGCCTGCGCATCAATCCCGGCAACATCTCCTCGCATGCCCGCGTGAAGGAAGTAGTGGCGGCGGCCCGCGCCAATGGCTGCTCGATCCGCATCGGTGTGAACGGCGGCAGTCTCGAGAAACACCTGCTCGACAAGTATGGCGAGCCTTGCCCGGACGCGATGGTGGAAAGCGCGCTCGATCACGCACGCATCCTCGATGACCTTGGATTCCACGAGTACAAGATTTCCGTCAAAGCCTCGGACATGTTCCTCACCGTGGCGGCCTATCAGCTCTTGTCGGAGGCAACCGACGCGCCGCTGCATCTCGGCATTACCGAAGCCGGCGGGCAGCGCACGGGGACGGTGAAATCGTCCATCGGCATGGGGTCGCTGCTCTGGGCCGGGATCGGGGACACGATCCGAGTTTCATTGTCTGCGGCGCCGGAAGAAGAAGTCAAAGTCGGTTTCGAGATGCTGAAATCGCTCGGGCTTCGCACCCGCGGCGTCAACATCATCGCGTGCCCGAGCTGCGCACGGCAGGGCTTCGATGTGATCTCGACCGTTGAGATCCTGGAGCAGCGTCTCGCGCACGTGACCGAGCCGATCTCGCTGTCGATCATCGGCTGCGTCGTGAACGGTCCGGGTGAGGCGGCCATGACCGATCTCGGTTTCACGGGCGGCGGCAAGGATAGCGGAAAGATGTTCATCGCCGGCCGCGCCGATCACAACGTGTCGAACGCCGACATGGTGGAGCATATCGTGAAGCTCGTCGAGGAACGCGCGGCCAAGCTCAAGGCCCAGCGCGAAGCCGAGCAGGTTCCCGCAGAATAAGGCTCAGACCGGGCCGCAGGTGCTGATGGGCACGAGGGCTGCCGCGGCATCATAGAGCCCCTGCGACGGCGCAAGCCGGCGGATGAGGGCCAGCGCCTCGGGCTTTTCCACGATCACGACGTCCACGCCTTCGGCGGCGTCTACAGTTTGACCCGCAAGCGCGACGATGATCCGGCGCGTGCCGGGTGCATCCGGCAGCCGTGCATCCAGCGAGCCGGCATAGACATTGTCCGTATCCGCATCAAAGATCGACAGCGAGCCATATTCCGGCCAGGTCGGCACGGTGACTTCGACCGGGCCCGCCGATACATCAATCAGGCAAATGGAATAAGCGAGATCCGGCGAGGGGCGCACGATCGTCTGCGTCTGCGGTGTCACGCGCGGGCTCATGTTCCATGTGTGCGTTTCGATGCCGCCGCCAGCCAGACGATCCCGCGCCGTCGACATGATGTAGCCGGGCAGGGCGTTCAGAGCGGCGAAGTGCACAGCGGCGAAGCCGATGATGAAGGTGGTGATGCCGATAACGGGAAAGCGCATCAGGTGGCCTCTCCGCAGCCGAGCTTTTCAATCGACGGTGCTTGCAGGGCGCGTTCGGGATCGGCGATCAGGTCCGCGGACGGCTTGTAGAGGCGCAGCGTCAGATCAAAGTCTCCGGCGCCCCGGCTGGAGACCCAACCGCTTCCCGAGGCGGAGGAGACCGGCGAGATATCAAAGAACCAGTTGGCAGGATCGCTGCCGGCCACCGCATCGGTCCGATCGTAGCTCAAGGCGTTGTCGGTATTGTCCGGCAGGTAACTCTCGGAATTGTATAGCGTGACGGACCACCATTGTGCCGGCATGGCCCCGCCACGGACGCGGTATTCGCAGCCTTCGGTCAGACGGTCGCCCGCGTCATCGGTGTTGCGGGAAAAGTAGACCGCTTCTTCCTTCGTGAGGGCGAGGAGCCCATGCCGGGCGACGCGGGCGCGGATCCAAGGATTGGCAGCCTCGGAGCCGATCGTCCAGTCGCTCGTCCACCCATTCACGTCAATCGCGCCACCGAGCCTTGCGCCGGAGCCAACGATGCCGGCCGCCGCAACGGCGGCGCCGAGGCCGAGCGCGGCGCCGAGCAGAAGTCCCACGAGTCCACTGACAAGTTTCATGTAAACACGGTAACGTGACTGAAAAGGGACGCAAGCGGGTCGTGACAAGACTGTTGCAGAGCGGGCCTAGACGCTAGCACTTATCCCGTAAATGCTTGGCAATAAGGGGGCAGTAGCCAACCATGTTTTTCCGTATCCTGCGCTGGACCGGCCTGACCCTGCTTGCAGGCGTAACCCTTCTCGTTGCGTCAAGCTGCACCATGCTTGGCCTCAACTATGCGAGCCTTGATACCGGCAACAAATCGGCCCCGGTGCCCGCGCTCGATATCGACCGGCTCATGACCCCGGACGGCCGGGCTGAAGCCATGAAGTTGCTGGAAGACACGATGTACGGTCCCTGGCCGCAGGGCTTGCCGGTCTCGATGAGCGACTGGCGCATCATCAATGCGAATTATCTCGAAGGGCGAGGGACGCTTGAAGAACTCGATATCACCATAGGTCTTGGCCCGGGTGCCCAGACCTTCCAGCTCGTCGCGGCCTTTCCGAAAGGGGCGCTCGCCAATCCGCTCGTACTCAGCCAAACGTTCAGCGGGAACTGCGATGTGTTTCCGGGCCAACCAGTTACAAGTTCAGCCGGTGATCCGTGTACGGCGCAAGACATCAATTCTACCGCGAACTTCATCGTCAACAACCTGTTCGGCGAGTTCATTGCTGAGGCACCAATCGAAAAGTACTTCGACGCTGGTCTGGTGTACTCGAGTTTCCATGCGGGCGATTTCGTGCCCGACAGCACGCAGCTCGCCCCGAAAACGATGGCGGCGCTCGGAGGCGAGGTGAACCCGACCAGCGCGCTGATGGCCTGGGCCTATGCGTTCTCCGCGGCGCTGGACGCGCTCGAGAAGGATCCGCGCATTGATGCCGGACATATGTCCGTGATGGGGCATTCCCGTCATGGCAAAGCCGCTCTGCTGGCAACGATCTGGGACCCCCGGATCGAAGCGGTTATCGCGCACCAGTCGGGTTTCGCAGGCGCATCCCTGTCGCGGTCGCCTACGGGCGAACGTCTCGACCGGATGGCCGAGACCTATCCGCACTGGCTGGCGCCCGGCGCTCAGAAGTTCGCGGCCAATCCGAGCCTGCTTCCCTTCGACCAGCACCTTGTGCTGGCGCTGATTGCGCCGCGCCGAGTATTTCTCGGCAATGGCCGTCGGGACGTTTGGTCTGACCCGAATTCAAGCTTCCGCGCTGCGCAGGCCGCCAGCGAGGCTTGGGCCGCTTACGGCGTGCGCGGTTTGTCAGACGGCAGTATGCGGACGTTTGATCCCGGCGCGGGGATTGTCTGGTGGCTGCGCCTTGGCGGCCACAGCATTGTGGAAGAAGACATCGATGCCTTCATCCGTTTCCTGACGGCAGGCAAGGCGCCGTCCGCTGTGGTTCCGCCGGCCGAGTTGCCAAGCCTTCCCGCGCCCGGATAGGGTAGGCCCCTGAAGCTGGGCTGGGAGGCTGACCTTGGACAATCTCGAATTTTTGAAACCGGTGCTCGCACTGGTTCTGTGGACCTGCGTCATGTGGTTCTGGATGTACGCCACGCGGATTCCGGCCATGCAGAAGGCCAAGATCGACATGGGTGGCTCGCACCCCGATCTGGACCTGACGGTGCTGCCCGGACCGGTGCGCGCGGCGGCAGACAATTACAATCACCTGCATGAGCAGCCGGTCATCTTCTACGCCCTGATGTTCTTCATCGCGCTGACGGGCGGCGCTGACCCCGTCTCGTGGGTGGTGGCCTGGGCTTATGTCGGCCTGCGCGTCGTGCACTCCTTTGTTCAGGTCGTGCTCGGGATCATTCCCTTGCGATTCCTGACATTCCTCCTGGGCTCGCTCTGCCTGTTCTTCCTGGCCGGGAAGGAAGCCGTCCGGGTCTTCGCCGGCTGACTGGCGCGCCGAGGCTTCCAAGCGGCGTGAAACCGGATTAAAGGCGGCGCATGTCCTCCCTTTCCCTGACACGCCTCCAGCAGGTGATCGACCGGTTCGAGGAGGTCGAGGCCCGGATGGGCGCGACCTCCGATTCCAAAGAGATCATCACCTTGTCGAAGGAGCATTCCGAGCTTCGTCCCGTTGTGGAGAAGGCGCGCGAGCTTTTGGCTGCGCGGCGCGGCCTGACCGAGGCCGAGGCGCTTGCCGCCTCCGGTGATCCCGAAATGGTGGATCTCGCGCGGATGGAAATCGAAGACCTGAAGGACCAACTGCCCGCGCTTGAACAGGCGATGCAGATCCTGCTGCTGCCCAAGGATGTCGATGACAAGGCCAACGTGGTGCTCGAGGTGCGCGCGGGCACCGGCGGAGACGAAGCGGCGCTGTTCGCCGGCGACCTTTGGCGCATGTACATGCGCTACGCCCAGCTGCAGGGCTGGAAGGTCGAGATCGTGGATGCTTCGGAAGGTGAAGCGGGCGGCTACAAGGAAATCATCGCCAACGTCTCGGGCGACGGCGTGTTCGGCCGCATGAAATGGGAAAGCGGCGTGCACCGCGTGCAGCGCGTGCCGGCCACCGAAACACAGGGCCGCATCCACACGTCGGCGGCAACGGTGGCGATCCTGCCGGCGCCGGAAAATATCGAGATCGACATCCGTGCCGAAGACATCCGTATCGATACGATGCGCGCTTCGGGCGCCGGCGGCCAGCACGTCAACAAGACGGACTCGGCCGTTCGCATCACGCACTTTCCGAGCGGTATCGTCGTCACGAGTTCGGAGAAGTCCCAGCACGTCAACCGCGAGAAGGCGATGGATCAGCTGAAAATCCGCCTTTACGAGAAACTACGCCATGAGCGCGATTCGGCCCGCGCCGAGGCCCGCGCCAACATGGTCGGCACCGGCGATCGCAGCGCCAAGGTGCGCACCTACAACTATCCTGAGAACCGGGTCACGGATCACCGTATCGGGCTCACGCTTTATGCGCTTGACCGGATCGTGGCCGGCGACAAGCTCAACGACGTCGTCGAAGCTCTGATCACGGAGGATCAGGCGCGTAAACTGGCGGCGATGGAGGCGGGCAGCTGACCGCGCCGACGTATGACGCCTTGATCCGCCAGGCGGCGGACCGCTTCCGGGCGGCGGGCATCGATGACGCACGGCAGAATGCGATGATGCTGATGTTGCACGCCTTCGGCGATACGCGCGCGGCGCTGATGGCGGCGGGTGCCTCGCCGGTTCCGAAGTTGATCGAAGACGTGTTCCGCGCAGCGGTCGAGCGGCGGTTGCTGCGAGAGCCGCTTCAGCATATTCTGGGTACGACGCATTTTTACGGGCTCGAGTTTCGCAGCGATCCGCGCGCGCTCATCCCGCGCATGGACAGCGAAGTGGTTGCCGAGACGGCTCTGTCCCTGATCCCGAAGGATCACATGGTTGTGGTCGCGGATCTCGGCACCGGCACGGGCTGCCTGCTCGGCGCCATCCTTTGGAACCGGCCGTTGGCGGTGGGGACAGGCGTGGAAGCCGATCCAGGCGCCGCCGCGCTGGCGCACGAGAATTTCGACATTCTTGGCTTGTCTGGCCGGGCGCACGTCTTCGGGGGAACATGGGACCAGTGGACGGGCTGGGAGACTGCCGGCCTGATCGTCTCGAACCCGCCTTACATCGCGTCGGCCGAAATCGAATCGCTGGCGCCGGAGGTGCGCGATCACGATCCGAGGCTCGCCCTTGACGGTGGGTCGGACGGCCTCGCCGCCTACCGGGACCTGATTTCGACCGGGGCGGCCAAAATGGCATCCGGCGCGGCGCTGGTGCTCGAAATCGGCCATGACCAGCGCGCCGCGGTGCTGGACCTGATGGCCCGGGCGGGCTTTAACGAATTGGGACACCGCCTTGATCTTGGAGGAAATGATCGGTGCGTCTGGGGCTTTGCGCCCGGGCCTGCCCGCTGATTTTCCGCTTGGCGCTGCGCCCGATCCACAGTAGAACAAGATTGCGAGGGGCAGTCTGCCGGAGAGGCAGATAATTAACGCTGCCTTCGTTCGGGACCGGTGGAAACGGCAGCGTCCAATCCCCCATCCCGCCTGCAAGCAAGATATTATCAGCAAACTCAGCCTTATCTTGGCTCGCCGGTGACCGCAGGTGCACGAACACAGGACAGAGATTTATGAAACGCTCACGCGGGCGCAACAGACGCCCAGGCGGCAATCCGCAAAGTGCCTTCAACAACCCGAACCGTCACTTTGAGAGCGTCGGCCCGGATGTGAAGATCCGTGGATCGGCCCAGCAGGTGCTGGAGAAGTACCTGCAATACGGCCGCGACGCTCAGACGAGTGGCGACCGGGTCCTGTCGGAAGCCTATTTCCAGTATGCGGAACACTACCAGCGCATCGTCTCCAAGCAGACCGAAGCGCGGGTGCACCAGCAAGGCAGCCCGAACCCGAACAACCCGAACCAGAACAACCAGAACCGTAACGGGAATGGCAACGGAAACGGCAACGGCCAGCGCGATGACCGCGACCCGCGCGGCGGCCAGGACCGTGATCCACGCGGCGGCGGCCAGGATGAGCCGATGCAGATGGATGACGATTCGGGCGAGGCTGAAGTCATGCCCGCGATGAGCTCCCGCCGGGACGAGGATGACTCCTTGGATTCGCTGCGCGTGATCGATGCCGATGACGACCGCGATGCGCCTGAGGCCAGCGATTCGGCGCCAGCGGAAGCCCGCAGTGACCGCGCCGGCGGCGACAAGAACCGCCGGCCCCGCAAGCCTTACCGTCCGCGTGAAGAAGGCGCGGCCCGTGAGGAGCGCGCACCGCGCGAGCCGCGTCCGCCGCGCGAGCCCGTCGAGATTGTCTCCGAGACGGATGGCATCATGAAAACGCTCGCCCGCGGCCGCCGCAAGCCGGCACCGGAAGAGGGCACCCCCGCCGAGACGACGGACTAGGGGTTTCTACTGCGACGCCATGACAGCGCCCCGCCCTCACCGGCGGGGCGTTTCATTTGCGGATACCCGCTTGCGCGCGGCGCGCCGCCTTCCCAAATCAACCGCAACATTCCGGTTGCCGCTGAGCGGGGCCGGATCAGACGATCTCATTCTGCCTTTGAAAAGGGGACTCATATGAACATCGAACAGTATACAGAGCGTGCCCGCAACCTGATCCAGAGTGCGCAGACACAGGCCCTTGCGAGCGGCCATCAGGTGCTGACACCGGCCCACATCCTGAAATCCCTGTTTGATGACCGCGACCAGCTTGCGGCCAACCTCATCCGCTCGAGTGGTGGACGGCCCGAACTTGCAGTGCAAGCGGTCGACACGGCGCTTGCAAAGCAGCCGAAAGTCTCCGGCGCCGGGGCAGGTGGTTTGCGGCTCGAACAAGCCGGCGCAAAACTCTTCCAGGACGCTGAAGCCGGCGCGAAAAAGGCCGGTGATGCGTTCGTCACCGTCGAGCGTCTTTTGCTGGCGCTGGCCGGTCTGGCAGGTGATCCGGCAGCCGAAGCCCTGAAGGCCGCGGGCGTTACGCCGAAGGCGCTTGAGGCGGCCATCGCGCAGCTGCGCCAAGGCCGCACAGCCGACAGCCAGACGGCCGAGGAAGGCTATGAGGCGCTCAAGAAGTATGCGCGCGACCTGACCAAGGATGCGCGTGAAGGTAAGCTCGATCCGGTGATCGGCCGCGACGAAGAAATCCGCCGCGCGATCCAGGTCCTCTCGCGCCGCTCCAAGAACAATCCGGTGCTGATCGGTGAACCGGGCGTCGGGAAAACGGCAATTGCCGAAGGTCTCGCGCTGCGCATCGTCAATGGCGACGTGCCGGAAAGCCTCAAAGGCAAGCGCCTGCTCGCGCTCGACATGGGCGCCTTGATTGCCGGCGCAAAATTCCGCGGCGAGTTCGAAGAGCGGCTGAAGGCGGTGCTGACGGAAGTCACCAAATCCGAAGGCGGCGTGATCCTGTTCATCGACGAGATGCACACGCTGGTCGGCGCCGGGAAATCCGAAGGCGCCATGGATGCCTCGAACCTTCTGAAGCCCGCCCTCGCGCGCGGCGAGCTGCATTGTATCGGCGCCACGACGCTGGACGAATACCGCAAGCATGTTGAAGGCGACCCGGCGCTCGCCCGCCGCTTCATGGCCGTCTATGTCGGTGAACCGACTGTGGAAGATACGATCTCGATCCTCCGTGGTCTGAAGGGCCGTTATGAGGCGCACCACGGCGTGCGCATTTCGGATGCCGCCATCGTCTCGGCGGCCACGCTGTCGAACCGCTACATCACTGACCGCTTCCTGCCGGACAAGGCCATCGACCTGATGGACGAGGCCGCCGCGCGCCTGCGTATGCAGGTGGATTCGAAACCGGAAGAACTCGACGAGATCGATCGGCGCCTGATGCAGCTGCGCATCGAAGCCGAGGCGCTCAAGAAGGAAAAGGACGC
>JAIXVM010000146.1 GCA_027482995.1 Hyphomonadaceae bacterium
CGGAAATGACGGTCCTGGTCGGCGGCATGCGTGCGCTCGACGCAAATACCGCATCGGCCAAGCATGGCGTGTTCACCACGCGTCCTGGAACGCTGACGAACGACTTCTTCGTCAACCTCCTCGACATGAGCACGCAGTGGAAGCCGGCGGCAGACGGCACGTATGAGGGCCGCGACCGGAAGTCCGGTCAGGTCAAGTGGACTGCAACCCGCGTTGATCTGGTGTTCGGCTCGAACTCGCAGCTGCGTGCAATCGCAGAAGTGTACGGCCAGAGCGACAACCAGGCGAAGTTCGTTCAGGATTTCGTCGCCGCCTGGACGAAGGTCATGAACCTCGACCGGTTCGATTTGGTCTAAGGCTTAAATCTAACCCCGATTTGCGGGCAAAGATCAGGGCGGACCTTCGGGTCCGCCCTTTTCGATTCTGGATTTTCGTTTGCGAGCGCGACGCGGCGTCAATTGCCGGGAAGGCTTGTCTTGTGCTTTGAGACTTGAGAGCGTGGCAGCCAAATCGCCCGAACGGGCAGGATGGAGCGCAAATGTCTGATCTGGTTCTCTACGAGCATCCGCTGTCACCCTATGCACAGAAGGTGAAGATCTCGCTCCGTGAAAAAGGCGTTCCATTTGAAGCGCGATTGCCGGAGGGCATCGGCACGGGTGTGACGGGTAGCACGTTCGCAAATGCCAACCCGCGCGGCGAGGTGCCCGCCTTGATCCACGCCGGCACTGCCATTTTCGATAGCACCATCATCTTGGAGTACATCGAGGAGGTGTGGCCATCGCCGCCCATGCTTCCGGCAACGCCCGCCGAAAAGGCGCGTGCACGGATGATCGAAGACATCATGGATACCCAGTTTGAGGCAATCACCTGGGGGCTCGGTGAACTGAACTTTTTCAAACGCGCCGAGGGAGCGTTGAAGTCGAAAATGGAAACGCATGCCCGAAAGCAGGCGGAGTCCTTCTTTTCGGTCCTTGAATCCTATCTTGGCGACGCTGATTGGCTCAACGGAACCGAATTTGGTTGGGCCGATCTGAGTGTGGTTCCTTACCTGAACGGTGCCGCTGGTTTCGGAATCGCTCCGGGCTCCAAATCGCGCCTCGGCGCCTGGTTTGCACGGGCGAATGCCCGGCCCAGTGTTGTCCAGACGCGAAAGGAATCCGAAGCCTCGATCACGGGCATGGCGCAAGTGGATCAAGCCGTGAAGGCCGGGCTTTTCAAACGTCAGTACCGGGATCACCGCCTGGAGTGGATGATGAAGACCGGCGGCGCCGATATCGTCCTCGAAGGACTGAAGTCCGGAACCATCCGCTTCACGGGCCCTTGAAGGGCAACCATTCTTCGCCTTCCAGCTAGAGGTTACCAACACCTTGCCGGTTTGGGAGCGAATGAACCGTCCGGTTAGGGTAAATACCAACCAGAATATGCGAACTTGTGGCTCCCACAGCCGACAAGAAGATCGCAATGAGCGCCGCCGACCTTAAATCGATCGCAGTATCCAACGCGCCCGCACATCTGCGGGCCTATAATCAAGAAGCGCTTGCATTCCACGCCGCGCTCGAAACCTACAAGGCGGAACGCCTTGAGGACATTCTTCAAGGCGCAGCGCGCCGGCATGCGCAGCGGCCCTTTCTGACAACCGCATTGCCCAATGGCCTTTCTGCGACGCTGACTTTCTCCGAAGTCGAGCGCGACTCGGCGCATCTCGCCCGCTATTTCCGTGAAGTTCTGCAGCTGAAGCCGGGCACTGTCGTTGCCGTCCAGTCGCCCAATTGTATTGGATATGTGGTCTGCCTGCTCGGCATCCTGCGTGCGGGTCTGATCCTTTCAAACGTGAATCCGCTGTACACGGAATCTGAAACACGCCGTCAGCTACGGGACTGCAAAGCCGAGGTCCTGATCGGGTCAACTCTTTTCGCAGACTCGATTGATGCGGCTGTCGAAGGGACGAACGTCAGGCACGTACTGTCTATTTCGCTGTCCGACTTCTTCCCGGGGCTGGCGCGCCATGGCATTGGCTTCCTTTTGCATCGGGTCAAGAAGCTCGAACGGCCGCTTGCAATCCGCCACGTTACCCTACGTGAGGCGATTCAGGTTGGCGCGCAGTTCGTTGCACCCGTCGCTCGGTATACGGAAGACCTGCCAGCAGACCGCGATTCCATCTATCAGTATTCGGGCGGAACAACCGGAACATCCAAAGGCGTCCGCCTGACCGAGGCCGGTCTCGTCACTAACATCGACCAGTTTGTCAGCCTTGCGCCGGGTCTTGCCGACCTCGAAGGGCAAACCATGTTGCTCGCGCTTCCGGTCTATCATGTGTTCGGGTTGTTTGCTTCGGTCATTGCGCTGCGCCACGGCGTGCATGTCGTACTCGTGCCGAGCCCGCGCCCCCTTTCGAACCTCAAGGCGAGTTTCGAGAAGTTCAAACCGACAATTTTTCCGGGCGTGAACACGCTGTTCTCCAAGCTCATGGAAGAACCCTGGTTCAAGGCAAACCCGCCCAATCTGTCACTGACCATTTCCGGCGCCGCAGCGCTCGATCCTGTCATCGGCGCGAATTGGCGCGCCATGACGAATTCGCAGATCATCGAAGGCTACGGCATGACCGAAGCCACGACGCTGCTGGCGATCAACCCACCGGACAGCCGCGAACGTCCGGGTACGGCAGGCTTGCCGCTGCCAGGAACCGAGATCGCCATTCTTATGGAGAATGGCGCGTTTGGGGCGGCGGGTGAAGTTGGCGAGATCGTCGCGCGCGGCCCCCAATTGATGAAGGGCTATCTCCACCGTCCGGATGAGACGGCTGCGTCCTACGTGGACGGATGGATGCGGACCGGTGACATCGGCGTTATTGATCAGGATGGCTACCTGAAGATCGTGGACCGGGCCAAGGACATGGTCCTTGTCGGCGGCTTCAACGTGTTTCCGAATGAGGTCGATGAAGTGCTCAACGCATGCCCGGGCGTTCTGGAAGCGGCGAGCGCCGGCATCAAAGTGGTGAATTCCGAAGAAGAATTGCACGCTTTTGTGGTCCGCCGCGATGAGTCCCTGACCGCGCAGCATGTTCTGGCGCACTGCGCGCAGCACCTCACGGGTTATAAGCGGCCTCGCACGGTGCATTTCGTGAGTGAACTCCCGAAATCTCCGATCGGCAAGATCCTTCGGCGCGAGCTCCGGGTGCTTGTGGCGCAGGCCTGAGCCAGAAAGGTCGCAGCCGCGGCCTTGTCGGATAGGTTGTGAGCGCCGGGCATCAGTGGAAGTCCCGGCTTTTCGGGATTACGCGGACATTGCGGGGATGATGCGCCATCTCCCGCTTCGGCGGCGGGTTGCGCCCTTCGGCAACCGGCCTCAGCACTTCATCTGCCCGGGCCAGCACCCCCTTTAGGGGATCGCGCAATGTGTCTTCGGACAACAGCGCCAGATCTGCCGAACAATCGAACAATTGCTCGGCGACGATGTGGGTGACATTGTCCGCCGTCTGAACACGCCCTTTGACGTGCAGGATACGCGAATTCATCACGATGGGACGAAAGCGCTCCAGTACACGTTGCCACACAACAAGGTTTGCGATTCCGGTTTCGTCCTCGATCGTGATGAAGACCACGCCGTTCGCCGATCCGGGTCTCTGCCGTACAAGGACGAGGCCGGCCGTCTCGACGCGCCGTCCATTCCCGGCGAGCACAGCCTCCGCCGTCGGGAGAATCCGCCGGGCCCGGTAACCGTCCCTCAGAAAAAGCATCGGGTGCGCTTTGAGCGACAGGCGCGCGGTCTGGTAATCCTGGATGACATGTTCGGAAGGGGGCATGAGGGGAAGCTGCGTGCCCGCCTCATCGCCCTGTTCGGAGACGCCAGCAGACGTGAATAGCGGCAGAGACCGATCAACCACTTCGCCCCGCACATGCCAGAGCGCTTCTCGCCGGGACAGACCCACGGAGCCGAAAGTGTCAGCTGTCGCGAGGCGTTCAAGTGGCGCACGGCCAAGTCCCGTCCGCCGGCGCAGGTCATCCGGCGACGTATAGCCCGGCCCCCGCGCGGCCATCAGCGCCTCCATCTCGTCCTCCCGCAACCCGTCAATCTGCCGGAAGCCGAGCCGCACCGCGCACAGGCCATCCCCCCTGTCTGCGGGCTCCAGCGTATTGTTCCAGTCGGAATAATTGACATCCACAGGGCGCACCTCGACCCCGTGCTCAGACGCATCGCGCACGATCTGGGCGGGAGCATAGAAACCCATCGGCTGGCTGTTCAGCAACGCCGCACAGAAGGCATCCGGATGATGGCATTTGAGCCATGACGAGACATAGACGAGCAGGGCAAAGGACGCGGCGTGGCTTTCGGGAAAGCCGTACTCACCAAAGCCTTTCACCTGCTCGAAGCAGCGCTTGGCAAACAACGGATCATAGCCCCGCGCCACCATCCGCGAGACCATCATGTCTTCGTAATTCTGGATCGTGCCAACCCTCCGGAACGTCGCCATAGCCCGGCGCAGACCGTTGGCCTCTTCGGGCGTGAACTTGGCCGCGTCGATTGAAATCTGCATGGCCTGCTCCTGGAAGAGCGGCACGCCAAGGGTGCGTTGCAGGATGCGCGACAACTCATCCGCAGGCCCATGTTCGGGGGAGGGGCTTGGATAGTTCACAGGCTCGATTTTCTTCCGCCTGCGGAGATACGGATGCACCATGTCTCCCTGGATCGGCCCGGGCCGGACGATCGCCACTTCGATCACCAGATCATAGAAGGTGCGCGGCCTCAGGCGTGGCAACATGTTCATCTGGGCCCGGCTCTCCACCTGGAAGACACCCAGGCTGTCGCCTTTGCACAGCATGTCATAGGTCGCCGTGTCATCCGGGGGAATGGTTGCCAGGTTGAAGCGTTGTCCCTTGTGCTGCTCGAGGAAGTCAAACGCCTTTCGGATACAGGTCAGCATCCCCAGCGCGAGGATATCGACCTTGAGAATGCCCAGTGCGTTGATGTCGTCCTTGTCCCATTCGATGAAGGTGCGCGCCTCCATTGCGGCGTTGCCGATAGGGACGGTCTCGACGAGCGGTCCCCGCGTCAGAACGAAACCGCCGACATGCTGGGAAAGGTGACGCGGAAACCCGATCAGTTGCTGGGTCAACTGGATCGCGCGCCGGATAAGCATGTTCTCGGGGTCGAGACCCGCCTCTGCAATCTGCCTGGCCGATATCCCACTCCCCCAGCTTCCCCACACCGAGCCTGCCAGCGCGCCGGAAATTTCCTCGGTGAGCCCCAGCGCCTTGCACACTTCCCGGACAGCCGAGCGCGGGCGATAGCAGATCACTGTTGCCGTCAGCGCGGCGCGGTGGCGGCCATATCGTCCGTACACATACTGGATAACTTCCTCGCGCCGCTCGTGTTCGAAATCGACGTCAATGTCCGGCGGCTCCTTGCGCTCGCGCGACAGGAACCGCTCGAACAGAAGGCTTGTTTCAGCCGGGTCCACGCTCGTGATCCCGAGGCAGAAGCAGACGGCCGAGTTCGCTGCCGAACCACGCCCCTGACACAGGATTCCCTGCGCCCGTGCCCAGGCCACAATGTCGTGAACCGTCAGGAAATACGGTGCATAGGACAGCTCCTCAATCAGGCCGAGCTCCTTGCGGACCTGGCGGGCGACCGTCTCCGGAATGCCTTCCGGATAGCGCCATTTCGCACCTTTCCAGGTCAGGGACTCAAGATGCGCCTGCGGGGTCGATCCGGGCGCAACCGGCTCGTCAGGATATTCGTAGGCCAGCTCATCGAGGCTGAACTGGCACCGGGCGGCAATGTCCAGCGTGCGAGCAAGTGCCGGTGCGAAACCCTTGAAGAGACGCGCCATCTCGTGCGCGTCCTTGAGATGACGCTCCGCATTCGCCTCCAGCCGGAAACCGGCCGCCTCAATGCTGCAATGCTCGCGGATGCAGGTCAGCACATCCTGAAGAGGGCGCCGCTCCGGCTGGTGATAAAGCACGTCATTCACGGCGATCAGCGGTGCGCCAGTGCGTGCCGAGAGTTCCGCGAGGCGCGCAATACGCTCCCGGTTGCGGCCGGAATAGCTATAGCGCGCGGCCAGATAAGTTCTTCCAGGTGCGGCTTTGGCAACGCTCTCGAGGATCGTCTCGAAGCCGTCGCCGGCAGGATCAGGCGGCAGCACGATCAATATCTGCCCCTCGCTCGCTCCCAGGATCTCGCTCATCTCCAGATGGCAGGCGCCCTTTTCAGCTTTCAGCTTTCCTTCCGACAGCAGCCGGGAAAGCCGCCCATAGGCGGCCCGGTCCATCGGATAGGCGATCACCTCCGGTCCATCCACGGGCACGAGGCGGGCGCCGACAAGCAGCTTCAAGCCTGCCTCCTTGGCCGCAAGGTGTGCGCGCACCGCCCCGGCCAGCGTGTTGCGATCGGCGATCCCGATCGCGGCAAGGCCCAGCCCGGCGGCGCACTTGACCAGTTCCTCCGGATGGCTAGCCCCCCTGAGGAAAGAGAAGTTCGTGGTCACGGCCAGTTCGGCATACCCGCTCATGCAAACAGTCCTTGCACGAACCATTCAGGCAATTGCCCGCGCCCGTCATCGTATAGTCCCTCACGAAAGACCCAGTAGCGGCGGCCCTCGGCATCTTCGATCCGGTAATAGTCACGCGTGCGGGGCAGGGCGGCCGGGCGCGCCGCCTGTCCCGGCAGGTGCAGCCACCATTCCGGGGCGATCCGCTCGGGTCCGTCAGACCGCACGACCCGCCGCAGGACGCGTCGCCACACGAAGCTGAGCGGCGGACCATCCGGCACCTGCGCAATCACGTCCACCCGTTCGGCCCAGCCAAGCATGCGCACAGGCCGCAGGCCCTGCATGTCCCGAAGGCCGGCTTCGGCTGATGGCATTTCGCCCGTGAAAGGTATCCGCCGTTCGGCCTTGTCCGGAGCATGCCGGGCGTCGGTAAGTGTCAGGCTGACCGTGCCATCCCCCAGCCGCGCATTGATCCGGTCGGCGAGCGCGGACAAGGCCACCTCGTCCACGCTGGTTGCGGCAAGGTCGCCCGAAAGTGGGCGGCTGCCCATGTCCATCGGCCCCGTGCGCAGCGCTTCGAGCAGCAGAAGGTCGATCCCGAAGCCCGGATCAATCTTGCCGATCTTCTCGCGAAACAGCCGGAGGATATGGTCGGCCGCCCGGACGGGGCGCGCAGCCTGCGCCGACACATCCGAGACCTGCCCGTCCGAGTGGAAGGCGGTGAACACGAAGTGCTGGGCGCCCAGCCCCTTGCCGGAGAGGTCGGCGTAAAGGGTTTCCGCCAGCTGCTGCAGACCAGCCTCGACACCGGCCGCTTGTGTGAGGGGCTCGGGACAGGCAAGCCGCCACGCATGCTCCGGCGGCGGACGAAGCGGGGCGACCGGCTCAAGCCGTAGTCCGAGTGCCTGGTCCAGCCGAAGGCAAACAGCATCTGCCGCCTGCCGGGACCGGAACCGCCGGGTCAGCGCTTTGCGGTCAATCTCGTAGAGCTGCCCGATCCGCGTCAGCCCGAACCGGCGCAGCAGGGTTGTGGCTTCAGGCGACAAGCGCAGGGCCTGTACCGGAAGCTCGCAAAGCCCGCTGCGTTCCGCGCCTGAAGGCAGGATCTGCGGCGCACTCTCCGTCCCGCCATACCGGGCGAGCGCCTGCGCGGCGCCGGGTGTCCCCGCCACCGCGATCTGGTGTGTGTAGCCCGTCTGGGTCAATCGTCCGGACAAGCTTACGGCCATGGCTGCTTCGCCGCCAAAAAGATGGTCGCATCCGGTGGTCTCGAGCAGCAGGCCATCCTCACCATCCAGTGAAACGAGGGGAGAATATCCGTTCATCCACCGCGCGAGCAGGCGAAGCGCGCGCGCGTCAGCCTCCCGGTCGATCTCCTCCGCCATCAACGCCGGCAGGCTCGCCCGGGCATCGCTGAAGCGCATGCCGGCATGAATGCCGGCCAGTTTCGCCGCGGCATTCGCCGCTGCAACGGTCAATCCGTGCGCAGACTTCTCATGCAGCACGAAAGGTGCAGGCTTAGCTTGCCCTCCGGCGGGCAGGGGTCTCCCGTTCCGCCGGACGCGGCGCAGCCGGTCCAGCGGCCAGTCCGGAAACCACACTGAGAGATAGCGTTTCATCATTCCACTCGAGGTCAAAGCTTGCGCCTGTGGCATTCGGCGCGGTGCGGCAGCGTTCGAGCACGGCCCGCCAGCGCGGGTTCCCCGGCGCCTGCGGATCATACCGGTTCGGCGCAGAGGGCCGCGGGCGGATGCGCCACCTTGTGGCGGCCGCCGTTGCGCCTTCGCAGGTCTGCGGCATCATCAAGATCACCGGCACACCGTAGCGGCCCGAAGCGAGGGTCAGCCGCCGCGTTGCTGTGAAATCTGCCGCCTCGACTTCCGCAATGACGAGGCTCACCGCGCCGGAGACGACTGCTTCTTCAACGGCCCAGAGCGCCTCGGCCAGCGTCCGCGTTTCGACATTCAGCCGCTGAGGCATCACCGCCTGCATCTGCCGCAAGGCGGCCTGGGACACATGCCCGAGGTCACCTGCAAGCTTCGTTTGGCTGATCCATAACCAGGCGCCTTGCTTTGCCTGCCGGGTCGCCGCCAGCACAAAGCCGGTAACCGCCGCCCGGTCTCCATAACCGGCCTCGGCCACCTCATGCAGCCCGGCCAACCCCAGCCCGAACGGAAACGCCGCCGGCATGGCGGGCGCTGCCGAAACAGCCCTGAGCAACCCTTTCGTCTTGAGCGTGGCAATATCCATATGTTCTTATTTTGTTCTTTTAAGCCTGAGTCAATCCCCGCCGGGAATCGTCTGTGGAACGGGCGAATTCCAAAGGCTCAACAGGTTGCGGCGGCTGCCTCGCAATTGCGCCATGTTCGCGCTAGAGGCTGGCACTACATCCATCGCAGGAACGCCCGCTGCGACGCGCCGGGCGTAGAGATCACCAGGACCACCATGACACTTTCGCAGTTCAAAGGGTTCGCCGGTGTCGCCATTCGCGGCGAAGCACGCGGCGACCCCGATGATCCGCTCGTGCTGCTCGTCCACGGCGGCGGGCAAACCCGCGACATCTGGAACGATGCCGCCGCCGCCTTGGTCCGCGCCGGCCGTCAGGTGATTGCGATTGACCTGCGCGGACACGGCGAAAGCGAGTGGCCGGACGATGCGCGTTATGATTTCAGCGCCTATGTCGAAGACCTGCGCGCCGTCCTCGCGCAACTACCCTCCCGGCCGGTCATCGTCGGCGCCTCGCTTGGCGGATGGGTCGCTGCTGTTGCGATTGGCGAGAATGGCGGACACCTGGCTTCAGGCCTGATCCTGGCCGATGCACCGCCCGACCTCGACCTGACAAACATCCGCAAGACGGCCGGTGTGCTCAAGGCCGCCTCCGAAACCGCCAAGGGTGGCTGGGATCCCCGGATGCTGGAACGGTTTCAGCTCGAAGACGCCCTGAAGCGGTTCAAGACGGCGGCTCCGAACATCCATATGCCGGTCCTGTTCGTGCGCGGCGCCCTGAGTGACGTCACGGACGCCGCTTCCGCCAGCCGCATCGTCGAGCAGATCCCCGGCGCCGAATATGCCGAGATCAGCGGCGCCGGACACCTCGTGGCCTCGGACCGTGCGGACCTCTTCAACGCCACCCTGCTTGATTTTCTCGAGCGGCGCATTCCGCGTTTCGTGCCCGAATACCGCTCCGGCTCGGACGCGCGCACGCTACGAGATGCGCTCGGCTGCTTCGCCACAGGTGTCACCGTCGTCACGACATTCGAACCAAACGGCGAGCCCGCCGGTCTGACCGCAAACTCGTTCACGTCTGTCTCACTCGACCCGCCGTTGCTCCTCGTGTGCATCGCCAAGACATCCAACAGCTTGAAAGCCCTTGAGGCCGCTGAGCATTTCGCCGTCAATGTGCTTCACATCGGCCAACAGCCTGCATCGAGCCTGTTCGCCAAACCGGGCGAAGACCGTTTCCGGGAGACGGCTTGGCAACGTGGCCGCTACAACGCCCCGCTGCTGTCGAACGCGCTCGCCAATTTTGAATGCCGCCAGCACCAGATACACGACGGCGGCGATCACATCATCCTCGTGGGCGAAGTCCTGCGCGCTACATTCGATCCGCGCCGCGATCCGCTGCTCTATTTCCGCGGAAAGTATCGCCGTCTGCACTTCTCCTGATGGCGCCGTAGCCTAGAGAAACGCCTTTAAGTCGGCAACGAAGCGGTCAAACTGATCGTGATGCAACCAGTGGCCCGCATTCTCGTAGACCTTTACGTCAGCATTCCGGAAATGCTTGATCCGTCCATCCGTGAGCGGATTGGAAGCATGACTGTTCTGTCCGTACAGCAACAAAGTTGGACAGGTGATCTCGCTCCAGAGAGCCTCGACGTCCGCTTGCGGCATGTCGTACGGCACCATCACGCGGAAATGGTTGTCGAACTTCCACGAATACGTGCCGTCTTCATTCTGGCTGATGCCATGGATCGTGAGGTGCCGTGATTGCTCGTCCGAGAGATAGGCATTCTCTTCCTTCATGCGCTGGTAGGCTTCTTCCAGCGTTGCGTAGCGCTTGGGGCTGCGCCCGGCTGCGGCGCGCTTGGCGTCGATCCAATCGCGCATGCGTTTACCGATCGGCACAGTCATCCGCTCGGCCAACATTCGCGGCGAAGGACCAAGCCCTTCGATTGCCACCAGCTTGCGAACATTCTCCGGATAAATGCCCGTGTACCGCAGCGAGATATGCCCGCCATACGAATGCGCGACGATCGTGACGGGCGACAGCTGCTTCTGGTGGATCAGCTGCGCGAGATCATAAACGCAGGAACGCGCCGAATAGTCGCCATCAGCTGACCAGGCGCTGTCGCCATGCCCGCGCAGATCCGGTGCGATGACATGCCAGTCAGCGCTCAGCGCTTCGGCCACCCAATCCCAGCTGCGGCAATGGTCCCGCCCGCCATGCAGGAGAATCAGGGGAGGGGCATCTGCATTGCCCCAATCCACATAATGCAGTCGCAGGCGCTGCGAGAAATAGCTGTGAGATGTCGGGCCGGTGATCATGTTCCCCAGATAGACGCCCCGTCGCCCGGGCGTCCAGCCCAGAAAACGAGGAACGGCCCTTTGCGCAAGCGGCATGGCTCGTTAGAGTTTGATCCAGCAATTCAATGCGACCGGAACCGGCGCCAATATCCTTGGGGAGGATACAATGAAGCTTGCACTTGGATCTGCCATCCTGGCGGCATGTTGCCTCGCATCGGCGGCGACCGCCGAAACCGGCAAGGCAACGCCGGCCACTGTTGCAGCGAATGAGGCCTTCGCTGAAGGGCTACCCTGGTCAGACACGAGCGAAGCCGAGCTGGCGGCAAAAGGGTTCATCGCGACGCTGGAGGATACCCGTATCCTGGCGGCTGACGGACGCGTCGTCTTCAATGCGGGCGCTTACGACTTTGCCGAAGGTGCCGCGCCGGAAACGATGAACCCGAGCCTCTGGCGCCATCTCGGCCTGCTCAATAATCACGGCCTGTTCGAAGTCGTGCCGGGTCTCTGGCAGGTTCGCGGGTTCGATATCTCGGTGATGAGCATCATCGAGTCCGAAACCGGATACATCGTGGTCGATCCGCTCACAGCCACGGAAACGGCGGCGGCGGCCATGTCCCTCGTGCGGAAGCATATCGGGGACAAGCCGATCGTGGCGGTGATTTACACGCACAGCCACGGCGACCATTTCGGCGGCGTGAAAGGCATCGTCAGCGACGCCGACGTGAAATCCGGAAAGGTGCAGATCATCGCGCCCGAAGGGTTCATGGAACACGCCGTCAGCGAAAACCTCATCGCTGGCCCGGCCATGAGCCGACGGGCGAACTATCAGTTCGGAACGCGTCTCACGCCCGGACCGGCCGGGCAGGGAGGCGCAGGCATCGGTACGGGATTGCCGAATGGATCCATCAGCCTGATTGCGCCGACGCACACGGTGACCGAGACCGGCGATACGCTCGTCATCGACGGAATAACGATCGAGTTCCAGGTCACGCCCGGCACCGAAGCGCCGGCCGAGATGAACTTCTATCTGCCGCACCTGCGGGCGCTGTGTCTCGCAGAAAACGCCAATCCGACGATGCACAATATCCTTCCGCCGCGCGGTGCACTTGTTCGCGACGCGAAGGGCTGGGCGGACTATCTCACCGAAGCGATCCACCTCTACGGCGACCGAACAGACGTGATGTTTGTCTCGCACGGTTGGCCGCGCTGGGGGAAGAATGAGGTCGGCGCCTTCATGTCGTCGCACCGTGACGCCTACAAATACCTTCACGACCAGACCGTCCGCCTGATGAACAAAGGCAACACCGCAGAGGAAATTGCCGAGGTCATCGCCTTGCCCGACAGCCTCGCCTCGAAGTGGTACAATCGCGGCTATTACGGCACGATGGCGCACAATTCGAAGGCTGTGTACCAACGCTATCTCGGCTGGTACGACGCCAACCCGGTCAACCTCAATCCCTGGCCTCCGGAAGAGGCCAGCAAGCGGTATGTCCAGGCGATGGGCGGCAAAGGCAAAGCCTTGCGCACGGCGAAGAAGGCTTTCAAGGCCGGGGACTATCGCTGGGCCGCCGAAGTCGCGAGCCATCTCGTCTTTGCTGATGCGTCGAACACAAAGGCGCGCGAAGTCCTTGCACAGGCATTCGAGCAGATGGGCTATCAGGCGGAAGGCTCTCTCTGGCGGAACATGTATCTGACAGGCGCCGCCGAAGCCCGCGTCACGCCGTCCGGGAGTTCCATGTCAACGCTCTCGGCCGATGTCATCTCCGCAATCTCTGTCGAACAGGTGTTCGACATGCTGGCCGTCCGGGTCGATCCTCAGCTGGCGGAAGGAAAATCCGTGAAGATTGCCTTCGAGTTTCCAGACCTCAAGGAGACACGGATCGTCAGCATCCGGAATTCCGTGCTGGTTCACGAGCCCGGCTCAGGTCAAACGGCGGATGCAACCTTGACCCTCCCGAAGCCGGCCTTCCTCGGTCTGATCTTTGGCGGCCAGAAGCCTGCCGATCTGGTTCTCAAAGGTGTCTTGTCGATCAAGGGCGACCCGGCCGCCGCAGCCGCGCTGCTCGGCGTTCTCGATCCACCCGCAACGCCCGAACCGTTCCCGATCGTCACGCCTTGAGAGCGGCCGTGCGTTCAAACCGGTGAGGCTGGCGGGGGCATCTTGGCTCTGCCGGCCGTCACCGTGTCGATAAGGCGAAACACGGCGGCGAAGTCTTCGAGCAGCTCGCGCACACGGTCCGCGCTGTCGAGAGGTTTGAACATCGAACCCGGCTCGAACAGGTTGCCGCCCTGGACGGTGATCAACATCTCGCCGCCATCGAACGCGGCCTTCAGCTTGCCGCCCTTGAACACAGTTTCGAGATCGACAAGCTTCTGCATGAAGTCCGGCGTCAGCAGAAACCGGCTTTCGACCTGGTCCGTCGTGTACACTTCGAAAATCTTCTCGAAGACGGGGTCTTCCAGCATCGCCCGCTGCATCCCGTTGCCGCCGCCGAAGCGGTTGAAGAACCCCGCGTCGCGCGTCACCAGCGTCCGCCCGAAGAAACGCTTGTGAAAATCCAGCTTCAGGCACTGGCCCTGGAATACCGTCACCCAGGTCGTCTGTGTACGGCCTTTGGAGTCGGTCGTGGTGCGCTTCTCTTCAAGGTGCGCTTCAAACAGCTCGAAATCGACTTCGCCACGCTTGCCGATCACCAGATCTTCAAAGTTCGACCGGTCCCATCCCGGCACCACGCCGACTTCCTTGTGCCGGTAGATCGAGTCGCAGGTGCCGGGTTTAGGCGTAAACGCCAATCCGAATTGCCGGGCGATGGGTTCCACGATCAATGATTTGGCTTCGCCGGCGAGCTGGGAAATGCCCATGTTGCCCCAGAAGACGACGCCCGCGCCGGCAATTCCTGCCACAATGGCAACCGCGGGCATCTTCAGGACTGCGAGGCCAAGCCCCGCGCCCGCCACGATCACGGCCCCGCCAATCCAGCGCGTCTGGATGGCCTTCGCCGCGGCCGCGACCCGTTCGGATTCGCGCGCAATCAACGTCGGCTGGATTTCCTGCGCATAGATGCGTTCGAAACCAGCAAACTCCTCTGGCAGATCGCCGAGAGACAGCGGCGTCCCGGTGGCCGGATCTGTTGCGCGGTCGGTCATGCCATCGATCCTCGATCTGAAGCCCGCAGCTTAGGCTGCGTCGCGGGCGCCCGGAAGAGCCCGCGGCCGCCGCCATCAGATATCGGCGTACACATGCCCTTCGCCGGCAAAGCCTGGATGCGTCACGGCGCCTTCATGGGCAGGACCCACGAGTTTTGCGAACTTCTGTAACGCGCCCGAGCCATACTTCGTCATGCGGGGCTTCCACTCCCGCTTGCGGTCGGCCATCTCGGCGGGCGTCCAACGCACATCGATCGTACCCTTGAGGGCGTCGAGCGTAATGATGTCGCCGTCCCGAAGGAGACCGATTGGCCCGCCATCGGCGGCTTCCGGCCCGACATGCCCGACGCAGAACCCGCGCGTCGCGCCGGAGAACCGCCCGTCGGTGATCAAAGCCACCTTATCGCCCATGCCCTGGCCGTAGATCGCGGCGGTCGTGGACAGCATCTCGCGCATCCCCGGCCCGCCCTTGGGCCCTTCGTACCGGATCACAAGCACTTCGCCTTCCTTGTACTGCCGGTCACGCACAGCGGCGAAGCAGGCTTCTTCGCCGTCGAACACGCGGGCAGGTCCCGTGAATGTGAGTTCCTTCAAACCGGCCACCTTCACGATGGCGCCATCCGGCGCAAGCGATCCCCAGAGCCCGACGACACCGCCGTTCGGCGAAAGTGGGTTCGAGGCTTCACGGATCACTTTCTGATCCTTGTTGAACACGACGTCCTTCAGGTTCTCGGCAACCGTCTTGCCCGTCACCGTCATGCAGTGACCATGGATCAGGCCTGCATCATACAGCGTCTTCATCAGCATCGGCACGCCGCCCGCTTCGCCGAAATCCTTGGCAACGTAATTGCCGCCCGGTTTCAGGTCCGCGATGTAAGGTGTCTTGGCAAAGATCGCGGCCACGTCCTTCAGGTCAAACTTCACGCCGCACTCATGCGCCATTGCCGGCAGGTGCAGCGCTGCGTTCGTCGAGCCGCCCGAGGCAGCCACAACCACCGCTGCATTCTCGAAAGCCTCCCGCGTGCAGATATCCCGTGGACGGATGTTCTGCTCGATCAGCCGCATCACGGCCCGGCCGCTCTCCACGCAATATGCGTCGCGCTCAAGATAAGGGGCCGGCAAGGCCGAAGAGAGTGGCAAAGCCAGGCCGATCGCTTCGGACACACACGCCATCGTATTGGCCGTGAACTGACCACCGCATGCGCCGTCACCCGGACAGGCCAGCTTCTCCAGCGCCTCGAGTTTCGCGCTCGTCATGTCGTTCGATCCGGCCGCATGCGCGCCCACGGCTTCGAACACGTCCAGCACCGTCACATCCTTGCCTTCGAAACGGCCCGGCATGATCGACCCGCCATAGATGAACACCGATGGCACGTTGAGGCGCAACATCGCCATCATCATTCCGGGCAAGGACTTGTCGCAGCCCGCGACCCCGACCAGCGCGTCATAGGAGTGCCCGCGCATCGTCAGTTCGACCGAGTCCGCAATGACCTCGCGGCTCACCAGCGACGAGCGCATGCCCTCATGCCCCATCGCGATACCGTCCGTGACGGTGATCGTGCAGAACTCGCGCGGCGTGCCGTCAGCTTCCTTCACGCCCACCGAGGCCGCCTGCGCCTGGCGCATCAGCGCGGTATTGCACGGTGCTGCTTCGTTCCAGCAGGACGCAACGCCCACGAAGGGTTTCTTGATGTCCTTCGTGGAAAGACCCATCGCGTAATAATAGCTGCGGTGCGGTGCCCGTTCCGGACCCTCGGTCACATGGCGGGAGGGCAGGCGGGATTTGTCCCAGGTCTTGGTCATTGAAGTGCTTTCCGTGTCGGTGTTCCGAAAAAGGGCGTAGCGCGCAATTTCCTTCCGGAGAAGCGCTTATTCGCTGCCCGAAGCGGTGGTCTATGCCCCGAGGAGCCGTGTCAGCCCAGTCCGGCGAGCGCCGTCCGGGCAAGGCTCAGCTTCTCGCGGCGAAGCGTCCAGTCCTTCACCCGCTCGCGGTTCTCCTCGACAATCTCCTCAGGAGCCCGCGCGACGAAATCGGCATTGCCGAGCTTCTTCTCGGTTGAGGCGATGTCTTTCTCGAGCGTCCCGATTTCCTTGTCGAGCCGCTTCTTCGCCTCGGCCCGATCGATCAGTTCCGCTATCCGCAGCGCCACGACCGTGGATCCGACCAGTGTCGACACCGAACCTTCCGGCAAGGCGACCGCCGTGCCCGTCTCGTCCAGCCGTGCCATCCGCCGCAACACATCGCCATGCCGCTCGAGCCGAGCCGCATCCTGCGCCGACGGATTGACCAGCGTCATCGGAACCTTCGCGCCCGCCGGCACGCCCAGATCGTTCCGCAGCGAGCGGATCTCCGTGATCATGCCGATCAGCCATTCGATTTCCGCCGTGGCTTCCTTGTGACTGAACGGCTTCTGCGCTGGCCAAGTCTGAAGCATCAGGAATCCATCCTTGCCCGTCCGGCCCGGAGCGCGCCGCTCCCAGAGCTCCTCGGTCACAAACGGCATGAATGGATGCAGCAGCTTCAGCGCCTCATCCAGAACAAAGCCGCACACCGCGCGCGTCTCGGCCTTCGCCGCCTCGTCGGCGCCCATCAGCAGCGGCTTGATCAGCTCCACATACCAGTCGCACACCGTGTTCCAGACGAACTTGTAAAGCGCGCCGGCGGCTTCGTTGAACTTGTACTCCTCGATTCCGCGCGTCACGTCCGCGACGCAAGCTGACAGCTCGCTGAGGATCCACTGGTTGACGGGATACTTCGCCGTAGCCGGATCAAACGCGCCGGGCGCGCCGCACTCGTTCATTTCCGCAAACCGCGCCGCATTCCAGAGCTTGGTGGCGAAATTCCGGTAGCCTTCGACGCGCTGCTTGGATAGCCGCACGTTGCGGCCCTGGGCCGCCATCGCCGCCATCGTGAAGCGGAGGGCGTCGGCGCCGAACTCGTCGATCAGCTCGAGCGGGTCCATGGCATTGCCCTTGGACTTCGACATCTTCTGCCCCTTCTCGTCGAGAACGAGGGCATGGATGTAAACATCCTTGAACGGAGCTTCTCCGGTGAACTCGAGTCCCATCATCATCATCCGGGCGACCCAGAAGAAGATGATGTCGAACGCCGTCACCAGCGTACTCGTCGGATAGAACGTCTTCAGGGCTTCGGTATTCTCCGGCCACCCTTGCGTCGAGAACGGCCAAAGCGCGGA
>JAIXVM010000094.1 GCA_027482995.1 Hyphomonadaceae bacterium
ATGCCCAGTTCTTCGAAGACTACTCAATCTTCGGAAGCGCCTACTTCATCGGTCTGACCTACAACTATTGAACTTCGTTTTTTAGGGGACGGCCTTACGTACGTGCGCCCCTCAAATACAACTTCATAGTCAGAAAACCGAGGATCGCGCACTGGAAAGTCGGTGCTGATCATCTGTGCGCCGGCTGCAAACAAGCGATCACGTTTACGCGTGTTGTTTTCGCGAGCTTCAACCAGCATGTAGTCCGCATAGGTGCTGGCGATGAAGCCCTTTTGGACGATGTAATCAACCTTGCTGCTGAAGGGGTCAAATTCGATGATGAATGACGCATCCGGATGTTCAATCGGTCTGAATGTGAAAAAAAGCGGGTCGGTGATTTTTGAGTACGCATCTTTAGACGCATCCTCGCCGGCGACGACGAACAAGAACTGACCTCGCAAATCATCCACATAAGGCCAACCAAATCCTTTGATCGAGTCTCGAAGGTTCAGGCCCTTGCGCGCGAGCTGACTTGGCCGATACACCGAATCCATGCCCAGAATTTGTTCGACATCGGTCTGTACCCTTTGCCATTGTTCGAGACCGAAAACGTCGCCGGGCGTGCCATCGGTTAAGCCGTCAGCAGATAGCGACAGCCCTGTTCCGCCGTTGCTCTTTGCTTCAAGGTAAATGATGACCGGCAGGTGCCCGGGGTTTTCTTTGGACCATGTAGCCATTGAGCCAAGGCAATCACTCAGTTCAATGCATGTTGAGCGAAAGTCATGATCTCGAACATGGTAAACGAGTATCCGGCCGTCATTGATGATTTCAGGTAAAACTCCGCCTTCGTATCTTCGGTCTTCGCCAAACGCATCATTGTATGCAGCGCCGGGGTCGAAAGGAGTCTTTGGGTCCGCCGCGTGAAGATCAAACTCAAAGAGACGCATTCCAAGCTGCAACTGCACTTCGATCGGAAGATGGCCGTAGGAGAGCCTTTCATAGATCAAGGGACCTCTTCGGATGTCACTCGAAGCATTCCGTCGCTCGTATGCGATCATCGCGCCAGTCATTAGTGAATCCGGTTGGATCTTGAAGGAGTTATGGCTGCCAATAAACTGAAGTTCGTTCAGGCGCACGTCCTTATAGTCCTCTTCTTCGACGAACCCGGACGCACATGCGGAAACACAGACTGAGGTAAAAAGCGCGACGAGCGTCCCGACGCTCCTACGCATCGCGCATCGAAACAAATTGCGCGTGAAATCGCTTCTCATGCCGTTAGCCTCCGGTCTCCAGCAACTATTGGCACGGACGAATGAGAACTCACTGTCCGCATGTCGGCACCGTCATCCGCGGCGAAAGCGCGGTTCGTTTGTGATCGGTCGCAAGCTTGGTGCCGCTTTCCTTCCCGATGCTTGTTGCGCATTTCGCGGCCCAACTCGGTATAGAGCGGTCGAGTTTCGTCTATTTCACGAAGTGCCTCTATCGTCTGAGCAACTTCAATGACTAACGCCTTTGCTCCTTCAGCCCTCGTTCCAAACTACCCGAAACTCCAAGCAGAAACGATCAAATTTGTTGGGGGCAGGGCGCCTGCGTACTTATCACTCGGGCTTTTTGACGCTCGCAGGTACTGCGCCAGCTCCGCATTTGAACCAATGACTTGGGACGTTAGCGCGCCCTAGCACGCTTAGCCTCGAGCCTTCGGTGGGTTCTGTCGATAAAAGGACGTTAAGCGCGTCAGGGGAATGCAGATCGACGAATTCCGGCTTGCAATTTCTGATCGATTTATCGCAGCTTTCTAACAATCCGTTGAGAGCATCTGGCACTCCTAGCCGAACCAGCTGGCAATTCGTCCGTACGCCCCCTAAATCGCCCCTGGCGCTAGCGACCCGACGCGCGAGTTCGGCTTTGTCAGGAGGGTGGATGTTATCCGGTACGCCAAGTCCGAGCGCCGATACCAGAATTACATTGTTGTTCTGGGTTGCCGCAAGGAACTGGCCAATCCGGATATCGCCGAAGGCAAAGCGATCTACGCTATCGCCCGGTTCAAACTCGGGAAGCTGAATAAGAAAAACTTCCAGCTCCGGCAGACCGAGTGTTTCGCGCCAAGTTTCAATGAGCGCATTGAGCTTAGCCGCATAATCATCCGGCGTATCGCCAGCGTAGGCATTCTCTTCGCCCTGATACCAGATCAAAGCATCGAAGCGCTCATTTGCAAGGGGCGCTACCATGCCGTTGAACAGTAAGGATGGCGTTGTGCGGTCGCTGCCCGGGTGGACGGGCAACACGGGTAGGACGCCTGCGAAAGCTAGCCGCCAATGCCCTGATAGGGGTATCGTATCGCCAGTCTTCGTAAGATCGAGGACAATGTCATTTGGCTCACCGGCAATCCCGCCCAACCCGCCAAAATCGGAAATGCGGACCCTCAGCGTGTTCCTTCCAGGTTCGAGACAATGGGCGGGAACGTCATACTGCCGGGGAGCATCCCAGCTGAATGTGCTGCCAACTTGACAGTCATTCACCCAAGTCGTGTCCCAGTCGTCAATCGTTGCCAAGTTGAGCGTGGCAGGCTGGCTGGCTTGCTCATCCGTCAGTGTAAAGACAGATTCGAGCCAGACAAGACCGTCGAGATCAGAATAGCCTTGATCTTCCCAATGTCCAGGAACTTCAACGATAGCATTGAAGTCTCGTGGCTTGGGTGTAGCGTTCAAAGTTTCGAGGATGGTGTCCTTCCACGCGCCGGTGTAGAACTCAGGATCGCCCAAAAAAGCCCAATGATCCTTACTGACTAGACCCAACGCATCGGCAGCGTTTAACGGGAGCCACGCCTCGATCTTTGAGCCGCCGGCGGCGGTGACGACAAATTCCACGGGGCGATCTTCCTGTTCGGCAATCTCAAGAGCGGTAAGAAGGCACAGGGCAGAAGCCTCATGAGCGTTGCTTCCAGTTGCCCGCTCAAAAGCCAAGGAGCGCGGCATTCCCGGCTTTGATTTTGGATTGCGCGCGATCGTCACAAAACGAATGTCGACGGCAGCAAGCCGCTCGGAGAGATTTACCGGGCGCTTCCATCCAGAGGATTCAGCACGCTCAATCGTGTAAGCCATATTGGACTGGCCACTGCACAAGAGGCGAAACGACGTCTCTAGATATGATCGCTCAGATTCGCATTCGGAAGTTGAGTTCTTAAGTGAATCAAGCGCGCAGTGGCGTTCGGTGAAAATAGCTCCAGTCAAAGTATCCCCAGGCAAGCGGTGGATCAATCTTGGGGAAATTGCCTCAACGAATTGTCTTGAATTCTCCGCAGGAGGCATTTGGCAGGCCCCCAAAAAGAAAACGCAGCAAATAAACGGCTTGAGACGGTTTTGTTTGCGGACACCGATCGCACCAAACATGCTGTCAACTCTCGCATTCGAACCAATAGTCTAAAGGACGGATCAGGTCTCCCATCCCTCATGTCGCGAGAAATCGGTTCGCTTTACGAGGGCTGCGATTTTAGATCGCCAGCTGGTTGGCGATAGAGAGTGCTTCTCCGACGAGGTAACTTGCGGACCGCAGCCGACCAATTCGCAAAGCGCAACTGGCGGATATCGGCGAAGTCTGGCCTTGTTTCCGTGAGGCGGCGGAATGACTGGACTGAGGTGATCCTGCCGGATGCCGAAAGCGACTGTAAGAGCCAATCTGGCCCATAATTGCCCGTCGCAACTCAAGCTCGTGGAGGCCTGAAAATTATGGTGCAGGTCAGATCTGCTCTAGCGCCGAGTGCACTGGATTTGGACTGGTTCGAGATTATGTTGAATTGAACTTGCAGTCTTGAGGGCCACAATCTCAACGAACGGCAACATCGACTAAAGTTCCTTATTTTGAACCCTCAGTGCGCGCTGCTCTGCATGGCTCAATGAGTAGAAGAGCAGAAGGCCGATACAAAGCGAGGCGCCCAGGGCTGGAATGAACGACATGATGAGCCGGATTCCATGCAATGTCTCCGGCGATTGAACGGTGTTCGCTGCGAATCCTGCGCCATCGAGCAGATGACCGAAGATAGCCAGTCCGACAGAAAGCCCGATTTTCGCAGCGAAGACGACGATGCCGTAGAAAGCCGCTTCGGGGCGCATTCGAGTGACGGAATGAACCTTATCGATGACGTCCGGCACCATCCCCCAATACATCGAAAAAACTCCGCCCAGTGCAAATCCTGCCAACCCGGAGATAGCCGTAAAATGGATGAGAGACGTCTCGGCGATTGCGTAAAACGAGCACAAGCAAGCAATCGAGGCCAGATGCGCGATCATCAGCGCCTTGGCTTTTTCCAATTTGGTCGAGAGCAAGCCCCAAAACGGTGTGCTGATTATCTTTCCGACGATCGATGCCATGAATCCAAATACGATGAGCGTTTCATCCCCCAGATTGTACTTTCCGAAGTAGCTCAGCGACTTGGTGAATGTAGGAAGCGTAGCGGCTGTGCAGAACGCTACTGCCAGGATAATCAACGCGTCCTTTGTCCGGAAGATGCCGACGATGGAGCCGGCCTGTTCTGCGCGCGACCCGACATATTGCGGTATGCGTCGATCGTAATCTGCCACGGCAAGCCAAGAGGCGATCAGCATAGGCATCCCAATCAGTGCAGCAAAAACTGCGAATAGCCGGAAGGCTTCAGCTTGCTCCTGTGCAGAGCCTCCTGAAAAGATCTGAGGGGTTGCGAAGGCTATCGTGAGCGACGCAAGCGAAACAAAGAAGTATCGTACTTGCGCCAGGCCAGATCTTTCCCCGCTGTCTTGAAACACGCGTGCCATCAAAGCGCTGTGCGAGATGTCGGTCATTGTTGTGAATATGCGGAACAGCAAAATGCACAAGACGAGCCAAGTTACTTGGTGCGACGGGAGTAGGGTCGGCAGCGTAAAGGCTGCCACAAACGACAGTCCGGCAAGTGGCGCCCCTGCAATGATGAAAAGTCCGTACTTTCCGTACCGGGTTTTGATTCGATCACTGACGATGCCGAAGGCGGGATCTAGCATGGCGTCCCAAACCAAGGTCAGAACAACGATCGAGCTGGCCGTCTTCGGGGGAATGCCCAGCACATCCGTCAGATAAAAGATCAGGAAAATCTCCAGGGTGGACCAAAGCAATGACCGGCCATAATGCCCGCTCACATAGATGATGGATCGCCATCCCGGAACGGTCATGTTCCGGCTCGTCCAGGACCGCTGCTGCGTGACGGCACCCGGGCTGGCTTTGGCAGCTTTCGCGGAGCCTGCAGCCGTGAAGCCCGAGTCAACTTGTGTCTTTGTAGGGTGCTCCAAGCACCAACGGTAGGCATAGCTGCTCGCTCTCTAGTAAGCGACAGCAAGATTGGACAGCTCGCGTTCATTATGCCTTCTGGGCCTGATCAATCTTGATGCTGGCCCGCGTGCGGCTCATTCGGTCAAACTCGGCCGATGCAAAGAAGGTATTGAAGATCGGGATTGAAGCTCCGCCAATCAGAGCCGCTTTTGATCCAAGTGTCGAACACATGAGCCTTGGGCGCGGATGCCTTGGTTTATAATAGCGATCAAACTCAAAGGAAGACATCAGGATCTGAATGATTTCAGGTGGGAGATCGCCGCCGTAGACGATCGCCTCTGGATCAAACATTCTAGAAACTGTGTTTACGCCTGCGGATAATTGCTGGCCCGCGCGCCGCAGCCAGCCTTTCATCGCCGGAATCTCGTTGCTGTTCAGCGAGGAGAGCTCTGAATAGTCGTGGATCTCGATCCCAGCCTCGCGCAGTGTTTCAAGCAAGTCTTCTCCTGACGGTCGGCGCTGTCCGTCAACGGAGGGCCAGAGTGGACCAATCAATGCTGCATTGCCATGCGCGCCGCGAAGCGGCCGTCCATTGACCATTACGCCGGCGCCAATTCCGTGTTTAAGGTGGATCATCAGAAATGTGCTGAATGGCTGCGCAATGCCATGCATGCTTTCCCCGATTGTTGCGCTGACATCGTCACGCTCCAGATAAACGGGAATGGGGAAATGCTGTTCGAAGGCCCACACAATATCTAGGTTCTCGAAGGACGGGTAACGGCCATGCGTCAGCATTTCGTTGCGCCCCAATCCGAAGTTTCCTGAGAGCGTCAGTCCCAAGCCGACGCAAGCGGCGACCTGTAATCCCCGGCGCCGCGTCAGCTTAGCTGACACCTCGAGCGTCTTTTTTGCGATGGACTCGAGAGTAGGGCTATCGAGTGGAACATTCGCGTACTCGACGATTGCACCCGACATATTCACAAGTGCGACTTCGAGCGTCTTGTATGTGAAGCCGACGCCGATCGAATGGGCGCCGTCTGGATTGATGCTGATTGGCTGGGACGGCTGTCCTCTTCCTCCGAGGCGCGCCACAGAAAAATTAATTAATTCATAATCTAAAAGTTTTCGTACGATTCCCGTAACCGCAGCAGGCGTGAGGCCGGTTGAGTCTGCTATATCGCAACGGGGGATTGGACCGAGGCGCCAAATCGTTTCAAGAACGGCTCGTTCGTTATAACTCATTGCTTTATTGATCATTTTACCATCGGATCTCGTGATCGGTTCGGCGCGCCTTGCCTGATAAACTACTCTCCTAGTTTAACCTGGCGCGCTACTTGGGCAATCAATTCATTAAATTCACTAACTAAATTAAATTGTCACAAAGGAGTGTTACGAGCCACATCGTGCGCAGCGGTATGGGTCCGTTGCGATGGAAACCACGCAGGGGTCGATTATGAACAACCTATTTCAAGGCGTTGCCGCGAGTGCTCTCATTTGTGGTTTCGCAGCTCCCGGCTTCGCGCAGGAAACGCCCGAAACCGAAGATGCGTCCGTTCAGGAGGCGATTGTCGTCACAAGCGCGGGGAAGGCGCGGACAACATTTGACACGCCGATCACGGTAAACGTGATTCAGGAAGACGAGCTGGCCCGTTTCACGTTCAGCAGTCAGGCAGATATCCTTCGAAATTTGCCCGGTATCAAAGCCGAAGGCGGTGGGGGAGAGGTGGCGACCAACCTGCGGGTCCGCGGGTTTCCTACTGCGGGCGGCTACAATCTTGTCTCGCTGCTCTATGACGGTGTGCCAACGGTCAGCACGTTTGGACTGAACTCTTCGGCGCCTGATATCTACTACAAGAACGACCTCGGGATTGAGCGCGTCGAGTTTGTCCGCGCCGGCGCCGCAACCGTTTTTGGGGCGGGATCGGAAGTGGGTGTCGTCAACTACATAAGCAAGACGGGTACGGACGAGTCGGAAGGCACTTTGCAACTCGAAGTCGCCGAGGAAGATCGCTACCGCTTTGACTTTGCCACCAGCGGCCCGCTCTCAATCGGAAGCAACAACTATTTCGCTGTCTCTGGTTTCTATCGTTACGATGAAGGCCCGATCAAGACCGGGATTCCGTCGGAAGGGTTTCAGATCCGTGGAAACCTGAAGCACGAGTTCTCCGACGGCTCGGGCGCTCTGACCCTCTATGGGATGGTCATTGATGATGCCGTAATATTTTATCTCCCGCTTCCGCTTTCTGGCGACGATCTCTCTTACGTCCCGGGAAATAACGGTCAGACGGTTTACACTCTTGCCAGCTCTGATTTCGTCAATCTCTCCTATCCGGACGCTTATGGCCGATACACGACATCTGTCGGCGACAACGTGACGACCGAAGGCGCTACGTTCAACCTGAACTTCGACAAGGCGCTTGGTGATGGATGGAGCGTGAATGCCAAAGCGAAGTACTCAAACATCGACCATAAGTTCCCGCTTTGGCCGATCACGGACGGGGTACCGATTTCACAGCAGGAATACCTGACCAATCGTAGCCTCGGAGCAATCGGCAATGCCACCTTTACATTTGCGGACTCCGGGCAGGCACTCGCTGCCTCCGACCGTGTCACGACCGTGCGGGTTACGGATCGCTTGCGGCCTCTGGTGGATGCAACCTTCGAAGTCAGCGCGCAGAAAGAGTTTGAAATCGGAAGCACCCAGCACACCGCGACGGGCGGGCTCTACTTTGCCAATGCCGAGGCAGACGACTTCAATGTAATCTATGGTGCGCTTGTGGAGTTCAACAACCAGCCTCGACTCGTCAACCTGAGTGTCAATGATGTGGCCGGCAGCATCAGCGGTACGCGCGGCACGCGCGTAGTTGTCTCCGAGAACGGCATCACGGCTCCTGGGTCGGGCTATACGAACCGCCAAATCGATTCGGTCAGAAAGGCGTTTTATCTGGCAGACCAAATCGATTCTGAGCGGTGGGCGCTCGACATCGGATTGCGATATGAGGAAATCGATCTCACCCGAACGGATGAGGGCAATCAGCTCGTCACCGTGCGGACAACGCCGACACTGCATCCGGCGCTCCGGGTCAACCGAGCAGGAAATCTCGTCTTCAATACGTTCGAGTTTGGTGATGACGCCCTTTCCTGGTCGGTCGCCGGTCTCTATCGTCTCACAGACCGTGTGAATGTCTTTGCAAGCTACACGGATGGCTTCTTCTTCCCACTGCCAAGTTCGCAAGGCACGCGCCGGGATGGGTCTGCCTTGCCCTATAACCAGGAAGAACTGGCTCAGGCTGAGGTCGGCCTGAAGTTCGACTATGGTCGTCTGCGCGGCACGGTCACAGGCTATCACGTCACGTTGCAAGATAGAGTGAGCCAGCGAGAGCTTCTGCAAGGCGGCCAATTGATTGTTCAGCGAAACATTCAGGATACTGAAGCGTCAGGTATCGAACTTGATCTGGCTTATGACCTCACTGATAACTTGACCGTCTTCACGGTGGCGACGTTCGAAGACAACGAGATTACAAAGGACGACACGACTCCTACGAATGTCGGGAACAATTTCCTCCGTAAGCCGACGGAACTCGTCAACTATGGCGTGACATACGATAATGGTCGCTTTGATGCGGCATTGTTCGGAACGTATCACGGCGATACCTTCACAACAGACGCCAACACAGTCCCGCTTGAAGCCTACCATCTACTTCGGGCAGACGCGGGTTATACCTTCAATCTGGAAAACGGAGACCGTCTGCGCGCGAGCCTCTCGGTGAACAATCTTCTCGATACGGAGGGGACAAGCGAAGGCGATCCTCGCAACGCAAACCAGGGTACAACCGGTGAATTCTTCGTTGGTCGAAACGAACTGCCTCGGCGGGTCCTTGCTCGTTTGACCTACCAATTCTGAAGGAACGATGCGCGCTAAGTTCTATTCCTCCCAGAGCGTCGACGCATCGAAACTGCAGGGGCGGACCTTTGGTCCGCCGTTGTTTTACTCTTGCACTGTTGATCAGGGGCAATCATCCCCGAAAAGGAAAACTTCGTGACAGCCGACAACTTCTCTTTCCCCGGGTCCCCACTAATCATGGCCTTTATATTGGCGATGGTCACGGGCTGTGCCTCTGCAGCCGATATGGCTGTCGAGACGCGTTCCGACGCTCAAATCACATCGCGGGCGATGTCACCGCCAACTGGCCGTATACTGATTTCAGCGCACCGAGGCTGCCACAGCTTTCATCCGGAGAATTCGATAGCAGCCTTCAACTATTGCGCCGAAATTGGCGTGGAGGTTGGTGAAATTGATTTCACAATGACCGCTGATAATCAGCTCATCGTTTTTCATGATGAGGTCATGGAACGAATGACTGATGGCCATGGCCGGCCGTATGAACTGACTTTTGATCAAGTTCGAGCGGTTCACTTGCGCTCGGGTGATGGCGGCGAGGATTCCGCCGCGACTAAGGAGCGAATTCCCATCTTGGCTGAAGTGGCAGCAGCTGTTGACCCGGAACTATTCTTCATGGTCGATATCAAAACGACGCCGATCCATACGCGCGAACAAATTCTCGAGGAAGTCGTACGCCAAGCCACGGCGCTCGGCATGCATGATAGGATGCTTTGGATGGTCAACACGCCAAGGCAGCTGGAGATCGTGAACACGGGTTCCAACAGCCAGGCGATAATCATGCCAAGTGTGCGCCGGTTCGGCCAGCTTGAAGGCGCCGATCTTGGCGA
>JAIXVM010000162.1 GCA_027482995.1 Hyphomonadaceae bacterium
ATCCGGTCCAGCGCGGCGTCGGTCTCTTGCGGGCTGCGCTTGGCCAATTCGTTCTCGGCGATCACGGCATCGATCGACATCGACAAGTCGCCGCATGTGCTCAGCAACTCGGCCGCCGAAATAAACGGATATGGCACCGGCGGACCCGCCGGCACGGTGTCATCGCGCACGGGCCGCTCCAGCTGGCGATGCGACGCGATGAAACCGCCGCCAGTCGAATACCAAGTCGAGTCGGCGAGTATCTCCCCTGCCCCGCAGAAGGCGCGAAGCCGAATGCCATTTGGGTGCAGCTTCGGCAGAACCTCATACGCAAACCGGATGTCCCGCCGGGGTTCGAATCCGATCTGCCGACCGTCTGGCAGGCCGAGCCGCGCAGCATTCTCCAGCGCGCTGACCCGGTTGTCAGCATCTTCCGGATCAAGTGTTTCCGGATCAAGACCGAGAAGGCCAAGCATGACCGCTTTCGGCGTCGCATGCCCTGCGCCCGTCAAGGCCAGGGAGCCCTGCAATTCGACATCAATGCGTTCCGTCCGGCCGAGCACGCCGGCAAGTTCCAGCTCCCCCAGAAACCGCGCGGCAATCCGGATCGGGCCGACCGTGTGCGAACTCGACGGGCCTATGCCGATACGAAAGAGGTCGAGAACGGAAAGCATGTGCCAGGTATCCTTGTCCGGTCACCCGGCGAGATCGTCAGCTGACGAACTGTGCCGGATCGGTCACGTCGTGAGAATAGATCCAGTCATACTGGCCTTGCGCAACGGACGGAAGCAATTGCCCGGCCAGCCAGATGGGTCCGTAGGTCGCCAGCTGCGAAATCGGATTCGTCTTGTGAAAC
Source organism: Hyphomonadaceae bacterium (assembly GCA_027482995.1). Classification (GTDB taxonomy): domain Bacteria; phylum Pseudomonadota; class Alphaproteobacteria; order Caulobacterales; family Hyphomonadaceae; genus Hyphomonas. Next base: position 836 of record JAIXVM010000162.1, read on the forward strand.
AGGTCCGCATTGCTGCGCGCGCCGGCCTGCACGCGCGACGTGCGGGGTTTGCGCATGTCCTCATACCGGGACAGCGCCTCGCCCAGCGTACCCTTCGCCGAAACGAGACCCGCCAGCACATAGGCATCTTCGATGGCCATGACCGCGCCCTGCGCCAGGAAAGGCAGCATGGGATGGCAGGCATCGCCGAGCATGACCACACGCCCGTCCGACCATTTGCCTAGCGGCATACGGTCATACAGGGCCCAGCGGTTGAGCACAGTTGCCCTCGATATGATCGACCGGATCACCGGCGACCATTTGCGGAAATCCTTCAAGGCCTGGTCACGCGCGCCGGTGGCACTCCACGACTCGATCAGCCGTTCTTTACATTCAACGACGGCCACAAGGTTCGCGAGGCTGCCGCGTCTTAGCCGGTAGGTCACGGCATGCCGTCTCGCGCCCACCCAGACGCAAGCCGATTCCGGCGGGGCATCATCACCAAGTTCGGAAACGGGCACTACGGCGCGCCAGGCGACGTGGCCCGTATAGCGCGGAGAGTCCGGACCGATCATCTGTTCCCGGATGGCCGAGTGAATGCCGTCCGCGCCCACCAGAAGATCTCCGGTGAGGTCTGCGCCGCCATCAAGGTGCGCCGTCACGCTGCGCTCATCCTGCGTGTACGAGACAACGCGGCGCGCCAGCTTCAGTGCGTCGCCCTGCCGGTCCAAAAGCGCGCCTCTCAGGGCCTCCACCAGGTCGGCCCGATGGACGTGAAGGTATTCCCCGCCCCAGCGGGCAAGCGAGGCTTCGCGTAGCGGGATGGTTAGGATGCGCGCGCCGCCGCGTCCTAAGCGCAGCTCCTGTGCCCTGGGCCGGAAAGCATCCTTGGCCACCCGGGCACTCACACCAAGCGCGTCGAACACACGCATGCCGTTCGGGCTGATCTGCAGACCGGCACCCACTTCATCAAGTTGCGGCGATTGCTCAAGCACCGTCACCCGGTGACCCAGTTTCTGGAACGCCAGCGCAGCCGTCAGGCCGCCGATCCCTCCGCCAGAAATCAGGATGTGCATCGCGCGCCCGGCCTGTTCAGCCTGAAGACCGGCTATCGGGGGCGCGACTGGTCATGGTCGCCGCCAATCAGAACGAAGCGGCGATCACAGTACTTGCACTCGACGAAGTCCTCATGCCCCATCTCGTACCAGACCTTGGGATGCCCGAGTGCTCCGCCGCCGCCATTGCAGGAGACCTTGCGACTCGTGACCATCGAGATTTCCGGCGGGGTAAAGACATCGCGCTTGCGAGACATACGACTGCTCCGGTCAATCCGGCGGAGGGGCCCGCTTGCCCCCGCCCGGCTAGACCCCTAACTAGAGTCTGGGTGGCTGCCTTGCAAGCCGTGCCGAACGCCGCGACGAAAGGGCCCCATGCCAAATCCCGAATTTGCCATCGAAGTGCGCGATCTGCGCAAAACCTACGCGGCCACGGGCAAGATGCCCGAGAAAAAGGCCCTGAACGGCATTTCGCTTCAAATACCGGCGGGCACCATCTTTGGCCTTCTGGGACCGAATGGTGCCGGCAAGTCCACGTTCATCAATATCCTCGCCGGTCTCGTAAAGAAAACCTCCGGCAACGCCAGCATCTGGGGCCTCGATATCGATGCCGAGCCCCGCCAGAGCCGCGCAGCGCTGGGCGTCGTCAACCAGGAAGTCGTCGCTGACCCCTTCTTCACGCCCTATGAGATGCTCGAGCTCATGGCCGGCTTTTACGGTGTGCCGAAAGCAGAGCGCCGAACCGTCGAAATCCTCACGGCGCTCGGACTTGGCGACAAGAAGGACGCCTACGTGCGACAGCTTTCAGGCGGCATGAAGCGCCGGCTGATGGTTGCCAAGGCGCTGGTGCACAATCCGCCTGTGCTGATTCTGGATGAGCCGACCGCGGGCGTCGATGTCGAGCTGCGCCGGCTCCTCTGGGACTATGTTCGGGAACTCCACGCCAAGGGCACGACGATCATCCTGACAACGCACTATCTCGAGGAAGCCGAAGAGCTTTGTGACACCATCGCCATCGTCAACCATGGCGAAGTGGTGGCCTGCGAGCCAACGGCGCAGCTCCTGTCGCGCCTTGATTACAAGACGCTGATTATCGTGCCCCGCGAGCCGCTCACGGCTGTCCCGGCCGAACTCGCCATGCATGACGCGAAACTGCGCAGCGACGGATCGCTCGCCATCACCTTCAAGACCGCTGAAACCGGCATTGGCCGCCTGCTCGAAAAGGCCCGCGCCGCCGGAATCGGCATTGCGGACCTTTCGACAAAATCGCCGGATCTCGAAGATGTGTTTGTGGCTCTGACCAGCGAGAAAGCACCGGCCTGAGGCCTGAGGCTTACAGCGACTGGCTGATCCAGTTCGACAGCGCCTGGCGGTTCATCGCGCCGTTATGGGTAGCCGCCACTTTGCCCTGCTTGAACAACAGCATCGTGGGCAGGCCCCGCACGCCATACTTCGCGCCGACCAGCGGGAAGTCATCGACGTTGAGCTTCACAATCTTGACCTTGCCGTCGAGTTCCGTGGCGACAGCCTCGATATGCGGCGCCATCTGCTTGCACGGGCCGCACCATTCGGCCCAGAAATCCACAACCACCGGCACGTCTGATGCGCCCAGCAGGGCATCGAATTCGTCTTCGCTTACATCCATTCCAGCCATGATATTGGCTCCTTCTGTGGCCCGTATCGGGTGCCTGATACATAGGAAGTCTGAGGGCCTGTCAAACCACCCTCAAGACAGACTTGAGGGATTCTGACAGCATCGCATCGGGAATGCGCATCATCCGGGGCCCGTCGGTCCAGCAGAGAACCGCGCCGATTTCCCGGCCCGGATAGGCCGATTCCAGCACCGCGCAGTAGGCGGCCATCTGCACGATATAGCTCTCGGCGACCCCAGACACATCGTCCGGCGCAGGTTGGTCGGTCTTGAAATCGATCACCAGCACACGCTCCGGCGTGACCACCAACCGGTCCACCCGGCCGTTGATCACCATCCCGCTCGGCAGCTTCGTGGAGGTCCCGATCACGGCCGCCTCGGCCCGGCTACCCGGTTGGAAAAGCACGGAAAAATCCGGATCATTGAGGATGCTTTCCGCCGCTTTCAGCATTTCGCGGCGTTGGGCACCCGCAAAAGCTGTCTCGCGGGCCAGGAAGGCCGTGCCGGCTGCCGATCGGGCGGATGGTGGCAGCTCCGGCAGGTATTGCAACAAGCTGTGGATCAAGCGGCCTCGCTTGAGCCGCGCTTCGCGCTTCGGATCGAAGGGTGCCAGCACCCGTGTTTTTGGGCCGAGCAATCCGGAAGGCGCGCTCAAGGTTCGCGCCGCAGGATCGGGCTCAGGCGCGCGCCGGGCCCACTCTGGCAACGGCGCGCCTTTTGCCGGCGCGGCCGTCGTCGCGGTCGACACGGGCAAGGGATTGCCAAACGTGATGCAACCATCCTCGCGAACCTGCGACGGCAGATGGTCCATCGCATCACGGCATAGCGCGTACCAGGACCCAGGGTGATACCCCGTCGCCGTCTCACCCTGGCCGCCGTACCAGTAACCCGCAATCAGCAGGCGGTCCTGAGCCCGCGTGAGTGCCACGTAGAGCAGCCTTCGATGCTCTTCTTCGGCCTTTGCCTTGGCCAGGGCGCGTGCCCGTGCGGACACGTCGATGTCCGCGTCCTGACGAGGCGCCCAGATGACCGCATCCCCCACATTCAGGATCGCTTCGCTCGTTAGCTTTGGCTTGGCCGTGGTGTCCGGCAGGATGACGATGGGCGCTTGCAATCCCTTGGCGCCGTGCACGGTCATGACGCGAACCTCACCGGCCGCCTCCGCGAGGTCGCGTTTGATCTCAGCGGGCGTCGACTCCATCTCCGCCACAAAGCGCTGCAGGGACGATGGACCGGATGCATCGTGTGCCAGCGCCCGTGCCAGCAGGGCCTCCACCGGGTCCCGGGCGGGTGTGCCGAGCCGCCGGTTCAGTTTCTCCCAGCCGGTGACGCCTGCCTCGTCCGAAACATCAAGCACCGCCGACAGGAATTCATAGGGCGGCAGCGCTGCCTGCGCGATCAGGCTTTCCAGAAATGGCCGTACGCGGATCACATCCGGATCATCACTCGCCAGCACGCGCGACCACAGCGTTTCACCTTTTGCCCGCCCTGCGGCGAGGTTGAAGAGGTACCGGTCATCGTCCATCAACCCGCAGAACGGCCCGCGCAGGATTTCCGCCAGCGTCAGGTCGCGGGTTGGCAGTACCGCGAACCGCATCAGGTTGAGGCAATCCTGTACGCCGATATAATCCGCCAGCTGAAGACGGTCCGCGCCTGCAACCGGCACACCGGCGCCTTTGAGCGCATTGATGATGGCCTCGAACAGGCCGCCCCGGCGTTCCCGGACGAGGATCAGCACATCCCCCGGCTGGGCGGGCCGCCGAGTATGGCCCTCCGTCCAAACGGATGCTCCGCCGGTGACCATCTGCTTGATGCTCGTTGCTATCTCGCGGGCAAGCTTGACCTTTGGCGCCGTGATCCGGAGCGCGTCCACAGGCCGCTCCCAGGCGTCCGTTTCGGGCGCCGGGTCCTTCGGCACGATCGGCCAGATCTCAACATACCCGGGCTCGTCCCACCGTTTGGCTGTGTGGACGATCTGGTTCGCCGTCATGGGTGGCGACGTGGCCTCCGGCATATCGATCACAGGCGCCGAGTTCCAGACTGTGTCGACAAAGTTCAGGATTTCCGGACTGGACCGGAACGACATCCGCATGTCGGCCTGCGCCGCTTTCGGATCGCGTAAGGTAAGTGCCTGTGTCTCCGAAAGAAACCTTGCGGGATCAGCACCCTGGAACGAATAGATCGACTGTTTCTCGTCTCCGACCATGAAGGTTGTGCGTGGGTCCTGCGTTCGCTCGACACCCGCGCCCGCGTTGAATTCCTGCGTCAGGGCGCGGATGAGATCCCATTGCGCTGGGCTTGTATCCTGCGCCTCGTCGAGCAGCAGGTGGCTGAGACCGCCGTCCAGCTTGTAGAGTACCCAGCTGGCCAGACCATCCGTTTGCAGAAGGTCCCGCGTTCGATCGATCAGGTCGTCGAAATCGAGCGCGCCGCGCCGGGCTTTCTCTTCGGCGTAGGCTTCCAGTGCCGGAACGCCGATCTTCAGCAGTGCGAACGTCCGCTCGAACGCTTCGGCGTGCTTGAGGTCCGAGACCACCATTTCCATCCGCAGCGTTTCCGCGCCGGGATCGTCGCCCATCGCAAACAGCTCAGGCAGAACCGGGTGCTTTTTGCCAACAGCCGTTGTAAACGGACTACGCTTTCTTTGCTCGCCCTTCGCCGTCAGGAAAACTTCGGTGTAGCGATCAAACGCCGTGCGCAAGTCGGGGCTCGCAAGCACGTCGCGCAATTGCTCCGCCAGTTTCAAATCCGTCTTTGCGCCTCCCTCCAATGCGCCGATCGCCTGCCGCACGCTGGCGAGCGGAAAGTCCGTGCGCATCGCTCGCTCGACGATCTCTGCTGACGATAGAGACGGCGGTTTGATCACTGTCCGCAAGGCTTGCTCGATTCCAGCCAGTTCCGGTCCGTGTGCGGAGACGAAGGCTCGCAAAGTGGCGCCCGCGATCCGAACCGTATCCAGCGCGCTGGACGCCCCTTCCCGCCCGGCCTCCCGGGCGATCAGCGCCAATGCCGCCGGATCGTCCGCTGACGCCTCAAGGATGGCGGCGCGTTTCGCCCGTTGCCACATCTCAAGCGCGTCTTCGTCCTCAAGTTC
>JAIXVM010000204.1 GCA_027482995.1 Hyphomonadaceae bacterium
CGTGAACGGATATTCCGCCTCGCGCGGAATTGCCGGGCTTCGCCGGGCGCAGGCGGATTACTACAAGCGCCGGTTTGGCGTGACGCTGGACAAGGACCGGGAAGTGATCGTCACGCTCGGCTCGAAGGAAGGCTTTGCCAACCTCGCCCAGGCGATCAGCGCGCCGGGTGATGTGATCCTTGCTCCGGACCCGTCCTATCCGCTCCACCATTTCGGCTTCATCATTGCCGGCGCCTCGATCCGCGGCGTGCCGGCGCATACGCCGGAGCAGTACCTGTCGAACCTTGGCCGGGCGGTGAAGTATTCCGTGCCGCCGCCGACCGCGATGGTTCTGTGCTTCCCGTCGAACCCCACAGCGGCCGTGTGCGACCTCGACTTCTACAAGGAAGCCGTGAAGTTCGCGAAGAAGCACGACCTCTGGATCCTTTCGGACCTCGCGTATAACGAAATCTACTTCGAGGAGCCGACGCCTTCGATCCTGCAGGTCGACGGCGCGAAGGATATCGCGGTCGAGTTCACGACCATGTCGAAGACGTATTCGATGGCCGGTTGGCGGGTCGGGTTCGTGGCGGGCAATGACAAGCTGATTGCGGCGCTCGCGCGTGTGAAATCTTACCTCGACTACGGCGCGTACACGCCGATCCAGGTGGCGGCGGTGGCGGCGCTCGATGGGCCGCAGGACTGCGTGGACGACATCCGCAAGATCTACCGTACACGGCGCGATGCTCTGGTGGACAGTTTCACCAAGGCCGGCTGGCCGGTGCCGAGCCCGAAGGCCTCGATGTTCGCCTGGGCGCCGATCCCGGAAAAGCTGCGCCACCTCGGCAGCCTGGAGTTTGCGATCCAGCTGATCAATGAAGCGCACGTGGCGGTGGCGCCCGGCGCGGGCTTCGGCGAGCATGGAGACGAGTATGTCCGCATCGCCCTGGTCGAGAACGAGCAGCGCATCCGCCAGGCTGGCCGCAACATCCGCAAGTTCCTCGCGGCGCACGGCGTGAAGGAAATCAAGGCGGTGCCGGCGGAGTAGGGCGGGTTGGCGTTGGCCGCCGAATCCAGCGTCCGGTGACACTCCCGCTCTATTGCGAGGGATAATGTGGGCGTCTAGCAGACTTGCCATGCATCCCCCTCTTACCGCCTTGCCCCGTCTGGAGACCGAGCGTCTCAGCCTCGCGCCTCTATCCATGGCGGATGCCGATGCGGTCGCTTCGCTGACCAATGATCCCGCGATCACCGAAGTGATCAACTTCCTGCCCACACCGTTCACGCGGTCTGATGCGGAAGCGCTGATCGGCCGGAACGATGAAGCGAACTGCTTTGTCGGCGCCTTCCTCGGGGGCGACCTGGTGGGCGTTGTCGGCGCCCATGCGCACGGCGATGACAGACTGGAGATCGGCTATTGGATCGGAACGAGGTTCCAAAGGCAGGGGTATGCGCTCGAGGCAACGTCTGGCGTGATGTCCCTGCTGCGAGACTTGTATCCGGCGCGGCAGCTCATTGCGGAATGCCGGACCGAGAACGATGCGTCCTGGGCGCTGCTGCACAAGCTCGGCTTTCGTGCGACCGGGCAGGCCGGGAACCGGCCGGGCCGCATGTTGCTGGCGCTGCCGTGATCGTGGATCTATCCTGCAATCGATGCTTGGGTCAGGCCTCGGGGGCGGTCCATGGACACCCGGGCCTTCCCCCCGCGCGCCAAAACCGCTAGGCACCCGCCCGAGCGTTGAATAGCGTAAGGGGACCCCCGATGGGGCCGTTGAGAATTGGGATTGCAGGGCTCGGCCATGTCGGCGCCGGGCTGATCGAACTGGTGCAGCGCCAGGAGCGCCTGCGGCTGCCGGGCCAAGTCGATATTGCGGGTGTGAGCGCCCGCTCGCAGAGCCGTAACCGGCCGGTGAACACCGACGGCTATGCCTGGTTCGATGACGCTGCCACGCTGGCGGAAGACCCGGGCGTGGACGTGTTCGTGGAACTGATCGGCGGCTCGGACGGCCCGGCGAAGTTCGCGGTGGAGTCGGCGCTGAAGGCCGGCAAGCATGTGGTGACCGCCAACAAGGCGCTGATCGCCAAGCATGGTATCGCGCTGGCGGCGCTGGCCGCCGAAAAGCAGGTGGACCTGTTGTTCGAGGCGGCGGTTGCGGGCGGCATTCCGGTCGTCCGTGTACTGCGCGACAGCCTGGTAGGCACGGAGCTGAAGCGCGTATCAGGCATCCTGAACGGCACGTGCAATTTCATAACGAGCACGATGCTGGAGACGGGGCGTTCCTACGAGGAAGTGCTCGCCGAGGCGCAGAAACGCGGCTATGCCGAAGCCGACCCGGCGCTGGACGTCTCCGGCATGGACGCGGCGCACAAGGCGGCGATCCTTTCGGCGATTGCGTTTTCCGCCGATCTCGATTTCTCGAAAGTGGCGGTGCGCGGGATCGAGGAGATTGGCCTCCTTGACTTGCGGCTCGCCGACCGGCTGGGTTTCCGCATCAAGCTGATTGCCGAAGGTGTTTTGACGAAAGCGGGCGTAGTTTGCCGTGTGGAGCCGATGGCGCTGCCGCACGCGCACGCGTTGGCGCGCGTTGATGGCTCCTTGAACGCGGTGCGTATCGAGGGGGATCCGCTCGGCGCGGTGGTGCTGACGGGGCCTGGCGCCGGGTCCGGCCCGACGGCGAGCGCCGTGATGGGCGATGTGGCGAAACTGTTCCGCCCCGCCATCCGCAACGCGTTTGGCCGCGCGCAGCACCACGTGGCGCAGCCTTTCGTGACAGGAGATGCCTCCGAGATCGCGCCCTTCTTCCTCCGTGTACGGCTCGCCGACAAGCCGGGCACGCTCGCGGCGCTGACCGAAGCGCTGGCTGAAGAAGGCGTGTCCGTCGACAAGTTGCTGCAAGATTCGGCCGACGAGAGCGGGGCGAGCCCCGTGGCGGTCGTCACGCACCGCTGCCCGCGCGCGCAGATGGAGGCGGCCGTTAACCGGATCGCCGGATTGTCCGTGTCGGTCGAGGATCCGCGCCTCATTCGTATCGAAGCGGCAAGCTAATTGCTTCTTGCCTCCGTTAACTGTCCCGAATTTTCGCCCTTGGAGAAAAATAAATGAAAAACAAGGTACTGACGCCCGGTCTGGCGGACGCTATGGTCCGTGTCACCGAACTCGCCGCGATCGCTGCTTCCAAGGAAGTGGGGCGGGGTGATGAGAAGAAAGCCGACGCCGCCGCCGTGGACGCGATGCGCTCGGCCTTCAACGCCGTGGATTTCAAGGGCCGCGTCGTCATCGGCGAAGGCGAGCGCGATGAAGCGCCGATGCTGTACATCGGCGAGGAAGTCGGCACCGGAACCGGCCCCGAAATCGATATCGCGCTGGACCCGCTGGAAGGCACCACGCTGACCGCGAAGGCGATGGCGAATGCGCTGGCCGTGCTTGCCATCGCGCCGCGCGGCGGGCTGCTCTATGCGCCAGATACCTACATGGACAAGATCGCGATTGGCCCGGGTTACCCCGAAGGCCTCGTGAGCCTCGATGAGACGCCTGCGGACAATATCAAGGTGCTGGCGAAAGCCGCGGGCCGCAAGGTGGAAGACATGACCGTACGCGTGCCCGACCGGCCGCGCCACCAGGACATCATCGACTCGCTGCGCTCTGCGGGCGCACGCATCTCGCTGATCTCGGACGGCGATGTGGCCGGCGTGATCGCTACGACAGACGCGGCGACCGGCATCGACATGTATGTTGGCCAGGGCGGCGCGCCGGAAGGCGTGCTGGCGGCAGCGGCACTGAAGTGCGTGGGCGGACAGATGTTCGGCCGGCTCGTCTTCCGCAACGATGACGAGAAGAAGCGCGCCGCGCGCACCGGCATCACCGATTTCGGCAAGACCTATTCGCTGCACGAGCTCGCCTCGGGCGACACCGTGTTCTGCGCGACCGGCGTGACCAACGGCACGATGCTCTCCGGCGTCGCGCACAAGGATGGCCGCGTGCACACGCATACGTTGGTCATGACGTCCACGGACGGCATGGTGCGCTATGTGCGGAGCGCGCGGAAGGTTTAAGCCAACGTCTATCTCTCTCCCGCGCGCGGGAGAGGGCGTTAGAGCCGCTTCGCCATCACGATATCGTCGAACACCCGCTCACCGACGCGGAACTGACGCGTGCCGGCGAGCGTGAAGCCGTGGCGTGTGTAGAAGGCGATCGCGCGAGCGTTGTCCTGATAGGTGCCGAGGAGAAGGCGCGGGGCGCCGTGCTCGCGCGCTTCGGCGATGGCGGCCTCCATCAGGGCGCGTCCCGGGCCGGCGCCATGATGGCGTGACAGGGCGTAGATGCGTTTCAGTTCCCGGTCCCCGTTTTCGAGAGGGATGGGCAGGTTCGGTTCGCAGTTGAGGGCGTAGCCGATGGGCGCGCCAGTTTCGGCGTGCTCGGCGAGCCAGAGGGTGCTGGCGGGATCTGCGAGGTAGGCTTCGTACACGCTGCGCGCATGCTGGTTTGTGCAGTGTGCGGACAGGTTTGCGCCGTCGATCAGGTCGCCATAGGTTTCAACGAACGTGGCGACGCCGATATGGCCGAGACGCTCGGCGTCAGCCGTTGTGGCGCGCCGGATCATGAACGGCGCAGGCGGTGCCGGTTTCGGGGCAAGGGCAAGCAGCGTGTTGATGGCGGCGATGGCTTGCGGCAGGCGCGTCTCGTAGGCGCCGGTGATCAGGACGTGCGGCGCGCCGTTGGCGCGGATCAGTTCCAGGAAGCGGTCGTGCATCCAGCCGCGGATTTTCTCGCCGTCGCGCACGCCGTCCTGAATGAAGGGAACGTCCGGAGACGGAATGAGGTAGAGGTCGACGATGTCTCGGGCGCCGATGGCGTCGACTTCGGGGTGACGCCTCCCGGCGTAGCGTTCAAACCAGGTGGCGGTGGCGAAGGCGTTCGTGTCGCAAATCAGCAAGCGGTTTGCGCGGGTGGCGGCCTCGTTCTCGCGGCTCTGCTGGACCTGCGCGATGTGGATAAACTCGTCATCCGTCCAGGCCGGAATTTCTCCGTGTACGCCCTGTTCGGCGATTTTCTTCTCCCAGTGTTCGCGGCCATATTCCGGCACCCAAACGGTGTCGAAATGCGCGGCGAGGGCTTCGCAGAGCGTTGTTTTTCCGGTGGATTCGGCGCCGATCAGGACGATTCGGAAGGGGCGGGTGCGGGCCATGATTTCAATGATTTCTGCCAGGCGAGGAGGCCCA
>JAIXVM010000284.1 GCA_027482995.1 Hyphomonadaceae bacterium
ATCGGCTTGTGATCGACTGATGCGCGTCGCCGGTCCGCCAGTGCTCCAAGCGCGCCGAATCCAAGATAGGCGTACCCGGACATCGGCGAGAAGTAGTGAACGACGCGCATCGCCCGGCCTCACGCGGCCTTGGGGAACGGCGAGCCGCTTTCCACCGGGAAGGCGGGATCGCGCGACCACTCGTGCCAGGAGCCGAAGTACATGCGCCCGGCCTTCACGCCGGCGTTCTTGAGCGCGACGAACGTGTTCGAGGCTCGCGCGCCCTTGAAGCAGTAAAGATAGACAGGCGTGTCGACGGTGATTCCAACAGTCGCGCACTCGGCGAGGATTTCCTCCTTCGATTTGAAGCGCGGCCCCTCGGCGGTCGGCTTCATCATGCGATAGCATTCCAGCCAGCGGGCGCCAGGAATGCGGCCCTTGCGTGGGCAGAACTCTTTGCCATACGGCGATGAGCTGTCGCCAATCCACTCGTCCACGTCGCGCACGTCGAGAATGGCGATGTCCGGGTTGTCGAGGGCCGCCAGCATCGCTTGCGCGTCGATGAGAATGGAGGCGCCGGCCAAATCAACAGGACACGTTGCGGGAGAGGGGCTTGGCGCATCGGTGGAGACCGGAAGACTGGCGCTCGTCCACGCGTCGAAGCCGCCGTGCAGCACTTTCGCCTCGCGATAACCGAGCACGCTGAGCAGGTAGTAGCCGCGACAGGACTGGCCGAAGCCGGAGTTCATGGACTGCTCATAAACAAGAGCTGTTTGCGCGCCGGAAAGCCCCGCGGCGCCAAACGCCTGCGCGAATTTCGCCTTCAGTTCCTCGATGCCTTCCGGTGTCGAGGTGGCGAGGTACGTGAAGATCTCGTGCATGTTCACGGCGCCAGGGATGTGCCCGGCGGCATAAGCATCGGGATTTCGCGTGTCGATCACAACGACGGGCTGCGTGCTCATCATCTGTGCGGCGTCTGCCGCGCTTACGAGGACTTCACTCATGCTGCGCTCCTGTTGCCTGCTCTTCGGATGCCTGGAGTTCAATTCATTTCAGCCAGCATCTTGCGAAGCTGCTTGGTCGCCGGCGTGACGATGCCGACGAAGTAGGCTTCGCGCATACGTCGCTGGACCGGGCTGCTCTTGAGATAACCGCGCGCGCCCGCGTGCAGCATGCTTGCATGCGCCGCCGCCATGGTGAGATCGCCTGCGTCAAGGCGCGCCTGAACCACACGACGCCAGAATGAAGCGCTGGTCTCGTAGGGTTGCGCGGCGAGATCGTTCACCTCGGCGGTGAGTGCTTCCAGCGCCTCCTCGAACTGCTCCGGCTGCTGGGTGACGAGGAACTTGTTCACGTGGCCCAGCGAGGGGCGCACCCGCTTCATTTGCGCAATGCAGTCACGGGTGAGGCCAATCGCCATACCCATCTGGAGGAGCACGAAACCGGCGCGGATCTTCTTGATGAAGGGCATCGCCTCGTGGGCGAGCACAAGGGAGTCCGGAACGAACGTATCCTTGAAGTGAATGCCGTATGTGCCTGTCCCATCCATGGCGAGGAACGGATCGCAGGGTAGCAGTTCAATGGCGGGATCCGCACAGTCGGCGATGAACATCACCTTCTCGCCGTCCTCGCGTTCGAAGACGGTGCCGAAGACGTGATCCTCGCCCAGGTTGGAGACCCACGGCAGCGCGCCGCGCACCACGTAGCCGCCCTCGACTCTGCGACCCTTCAGTTTCAGCTTCTCGATGCCAAAGAAGCTTTTCATCGGATTTGAAAGGCCCGTGCCGCCGAGCTGGTCGCCGCTGGCCGTCGTCGCGAGCAGCCTTTCCTTCAATTCGTCGTTCGCCGTGTTCGCCACGTACCAGACCAGCGTGTCCTGGCACCACGTCATGAACCCGGACGATCCGCACACCTCCGACACCTCGCCCATGGCGGCGATCGCAGGATTGAGATCAAGTCCCGGCCGCGCATCAGTGTGCGAGGCGTAGGCGCCGGCTGCGCCGATGGCGCGCATGAAATCCGCCGGGTAGTGCCCCTCGTCAATCGCTGTCACGAGCGGCGGTAACTCGGATTGTGAGATGGCGCGCACACGCGCCGGCATGGGCGCCGTCTTCGTTGTAACGGTGTCGGCGAAGGCGAGCGACATAGGTTGCTCCTTCAGTGTGTTAGGGCAAGAATGTTGAAGAAGGGCGCCCGACCCGGGCCGGCAGGCGCCCCGTTCGATTACAGACCGACTTCGAGGTTCACCGGACGGGTGAAGGTGTTGGCCACCGGCGACCACTGCTTGACGTGGGCGATGAGCGCGTCGATCTCGGCTTTCGAGATCCCTTCGCATTCCATATCAACCTTCACGCGCACGTCGGTGAAGCCCACGGGCTTCTCGCTCATGTCGCCCGTGCCCCACACGGCGGTGATGTTGAGATCGCCTTCGAGCTGCAATTCGAGCTTGTTGACGATCCATCCACGATGCACAGCGTTGGCGTGCAGCCCAACGGCCAGGCACGATCCCAGCGCTGCGAGCGAGGCTTCTGAAGGATTGGGCGCGGTGTCGTCGCCCAGCAGCGCTGGCGGCTCATCGACGATGTACGGCGGCAGGCTGCGAATATAGTTGGCGTGCCGGAAGCGGCCTTCAGCCACCGTCTTGCACTTGAGAGTCTTGATCACCTGCGGGTTGGCCTTGCCCGCGGCGATGAGGGCTTCGAGACCCGTCTTGTCGATGGGCGTGAGGCACCCGGTAGGGGCAGTGCCCGGCTCGGGCGCGAGGCACCCGGTCAGCACTGTTGCGGTTGTTGTCGTCATGCTTGATCCCTCCAGTAGCGTCGATCCGCGCAGAGCTTGGGCCGACCGCAACCTCAAAGCATGACGTGTGCCAGACGCCGCATGTGCGATGTTTTTCGCGCAATTACGACGGTTCGCTTGTTTGCAAGCAGCATCTCCTGCGCCGCAGAGTGTTCGCAGGCGCCAAAAAATACGGCGCGGCGCTGTTCAAATTAGCGACCGCTGCGCTTGTCTTGGCGCGTGGCCTGATTATTGTGCGCCTCAAACCGAGGCACATATGAACTTCTTCAACAGCAGCGGCGTGCGTATCGCTTATGTGGACGTTGCGCCCACCACGCAGGATCGCGGCGAGCCCATTCTTCTCATCCACGGGTTCGCGTCCAACCACGCGGTGAACTGGCTCAACACATTGTGGGTCAAGACGCTCACCCATGACGGGCGCCGTGTCATCGCGCTCGACAACCGCGGACACGGCCAGAGTGAAAAGCTCTATGAGCCCGCGCAGTATCACACCAGCGTAATGGCGCGCGACGCCGTGAACCTGCTCGATCATCTGGGCATCGAACGGGCGGACGTGATGGGCTATTCCATGGGCGCCCGCATCACGGCGTTCATGGCGCTGGAGCATGGAGCGCGCGTGCGCAAGGCGATCCTCGGCGGGCTCGGAGACCGGCTCGTGAAAGCGGCCGCGCTGCCCAGCAACATCGCAGAGGCCATGGAGGCTGCGTCCCTCGACGACCTCAGCGACCCTATGCAGCGGATGTTCCGCGCGTTCGCTGAGTTGACCAAAAGCGACCTTCGCGCGCTCGCCGCCTGCATTCGCGGCAACCGGCAAAGCCTCACCGTGCGCGGCGCCGCGGCGATCATGACGCCTACTCTTGTAGCAGTGGGCGACCGGGACGATGTGTCTGGCGACGGCCCCAGCCTTGCGGCCCTGCTGCCGCATGGCCGTTCGCTGGTCATTCCCGGGCGTGATCACAATCTCGCGGTCGGGGACAAGGTTTACAAGCAGGGGGCGCTGGCCTTCCTGGCTGAGCCAGATCGGCCAGGCTGAAGCCGGCCGCCCGCGGACTTGATCGAAACCGCGAGGCGGCTCATATGTTCAGATCGAAAGCAGACGCCGCATCCGGCGGTTGAGGAGGCGCGAATGCCTATGGGTCATACTGCGAAGGTCGTCGGGCTCGCCGGCGTGGACCCCATGCTCGTCCGCATCCGTATGGAGGCCGATGAGATCGTTCGTCGCGAGCCGGAGGTCGCCGGGTTCGTGCTGGGCACGGTGCTGAACCACGACCGGCTGGAGAGCGCGGTGGTCCACCGTCTCGCCGACCGGCTGGACCGGCAGGAAGTGCCGGGCGACATCATTCGGCAGACCTATCTGGACATCATCACCCGGGAGCCCGCCATCGCGGAGGCGTTCCGCGCCGATCTCATGGCCGTGGCCGACCGTGATCCCGCCTGCACGCGGTTCATCGAGCCGCTGCTCTACTTCAAAGGGTTCCACGCCCTGCAGACGCACCGACTCGCCCATGCCCTTTGGAAGGCGGGGCGGAAGGATTTTGCGCTCTATCTCCAGAGCCGCTCGTCGGAGGTGTTCCAGTGCGACATCCACCCGGCTGCGCGGGTAGGGAAGGGCGTGTTCCTCGACCACGCCACCGGGCTCGTTGTGGGTTCGACCGCCGTGATCGAGGATGACGTCTCGATCCTGCACAGCGTGACGCTTGGCGGCACCGGCAAGGAGCGCGGTGACCGTCATCCGAAGATCCGGCGCGGCGTGCTCATTGGCGCGGGCGCCAAGATCATCGGCAACATCGAGGTCGGCCAGTGCGCGCGCGTGGCCGCCGGGTCCGTGGTGCTGTCCTCCGTTGAGGCGCGCAAGACCGTCGCCGGCGTGCCTGCACGAGTGGTCGGCGAGGCCGGATGCGCCGAGCCCGCTCGCAGCATGGACCAGATTCTGGCTGACAAGTTCGAGAGCTGACAGAATGGCGAGCCTTGCCGGGCCTGCGCTTTTCTGGCAAGGCTCCGGCCCCAAAAGACAACACCTCGGAGCAGGGCGTTTTGAACAAGACCGAGCTGCAGAAGTTACAAGCCTTCCTGCGTCATTCGTTCGGCAACGAAGCGATCCGCGTCGGCCTTGATCCGAAGAACACCGATATGGCGGCCGTGCAGCTGGGCGAGCGCCAGATCGCCACGCTGTCCGTCGATGACGAGGACGGCGACCGCTCCTTCGCCCTCGAAATGAAGATCCCCGTGGGTCGCGAGACGATCCAGGAGTATCTGCGCGCGCTGTTCGAGAACGCGGGCCTCAAGGTGGTCGCCCGCGCCCGCAAGACGGACTCGGTGGAGCTGAACAACGGCCCCGACTTCCTCGGCGTCGTGTCCGCCGACGATGCCCGCGGCTCGTCCTTCACCCTGCAAATGGCGATCCTCGACTTCGACCTCGAGGATTTCTGAGGCCAGCCCCGGAAGCCGCCGCGCTTGCGGGGAACCGCGCCTGTGCGATATTGCCCCGGAGAGAAACGCCCGGGGAAATACGCACATGAAAACCAAGCTTTTTGCTTCGCTGGTCGCGGGGGTAATGTTCGCCAGCGCGGCCCCTGCACAAGAGACCGTCAAGATCGGCCTGATCTCGTCCCAGACGGGACCGTTCGCCTCGGTTGGCCGCCAGCTTGAGGCCGGCGTGCGCCTCTACATCCAGCAGAATGGCGACACCGTCGCTGGCAAGAAGATCGAACTTGTGGTGCGTGACGACGCTGGGGTCGCGGACACCACCCGCCGCATCGCCCAGGAACTGGTGACGAACGAGCGTGTGAACGTGCTGGCGGGCTTCACCCTTACGCCCGGCGCGCTCGCCACGGCGCCCGTCGCCACCCAGGCGAAGACGCCGATGGTCGTCATGCTCGGCGCGACCGCCGTCATTCCGGATAGATCCCCCTTCATCGTGCGCACGAGCCTGTCCGTGCCGCAGGTGGCCCAGCCCTACGCGGAGTACATCGCGAAGGAGGGAGCGAAGACCATGATCACCCTTGTCTCGGACTATGGTCCCGGCATCGATTACGAGGGCCTGGTGTCGTCAGCGTTCGAGGCAACCGGCGGCAAGGTGTTGCAGAAGCTGCGCGTTCCGCTGGCGAGCCCTGAGTTCGCGCCCTTTCTCCAGCGCGTGGTGGACGCCAAGCCCGACGCCCTTTTCATCTTCGTGCCGTCGGGCGGCGTCGGCGTTTCGCTCATGAATCAGTTGCGCGACCGCGGCGTGGCCCAGGCCGGCATCAAGATCTATGCGGAAGGCTCCATGCTCGATGACGACAGCCTGAACTCCATGGGCGACGTCGCGCTGGGCACGGTCACGTCCCACACCTACTCGGCCGCTCACGACAGCCCGACCAACAAGGCGTTCGTGGAGGCGTTTCGCAAGGCGAGCGGCCGGCGGCCCAACATCGTCGCCGCCTACGGCTATGACGGAATGCATCTGATCTACGAGGCGCTGAAGAAGACCA
>JAIXVM010000263.1 GCA_027482995.1 Hyphomonadaceae bacterium
CCCTATGGCGCCGCTCCGATCATGTGTAAGAGTCGGTGATATACTCGGGAGGAGTTTCATCGATGTCAGTCAAGGTCCAGGGCCGGTGGGGGGTCCTCGGGACGCTCGTTTCAGCGGCAATGCTCGTACTTGCAGCTTGCGGGGGTTCCCAGACGGCGACAGGGCCCGGCGAAGACAGCGATGGCCAGGTGCTCATCGCGCGCTCACCGGCCGACATCGAAGCGGCCCGCAAGCGTGAGGAAGCCCGCCAGCGGGCCCGCGAAGCGGCCGATGCCGAGTTCTCCTATTTCCGCTACCGGATCGACACCTCGACGGAATCCCCGCTCGCCTGCTTCGTCTTCTCCGCCGCACTTGATCCGAAAACGGACTATTCTCCTTACGTCGAGTTCCGCCCCGCCTTCCGCGCGGCGCTGACGGTCGAAGGCCGCGAACTTTGCGTCGGCGGGCTCTCCTTCGGCACCACGCGCACCGCGACGATCCTGGCAGGCCTCCCGGCTGCCGATGGCCGCACGTTGAAGCGCGCCGAAACTGTGCCGATCGACTTTGCCGACCGCCCGCCTTTCGTCGGCTTCAAGGGCACGGGCGTGATCCTGCCGCGCGAGAATGCGGACGGCCTGCCCATCGAAACCGTCAACGTGGACAAGGTCCGCGTCACCGTCAGCCGCATCAACGACCGCGCGCTCGTCTTCAAGAACATCAACTCCGGCACCACCACCCGCGAGGGCGAATGGTCCTGGATGTACGGCGCCGATTCGCCCGAAGATGTCGGCGAGGAATTGTTCACCGGCACGATGGATGTCGCCGGCTCGCCCAACGCCCCGGTCATCACCGTCTTCCCGCTGCAGGACGTCATCGGCCCGATGAAACCCGGCGCCTATTTCGTCAGCGTCACGGACGCGGCCGAGCGCGGCGACAATGAAGGCCCGGCCGCCTCGTCCGGCCGCTGGATCCTGCTCACCGATCTCGCGCTCACCGCCTATCGCGGCGAAAACGGCCTCGACGTCACGCTGCGCTCCCTCAAGGACGGCAAGATCGTCCGCAATGCGAAAGTGCAATTGCTGGCGGCCAACAACACCGTCCTTGCCGAGACGAAACCCAACGAACAGGGACGCGTCAATTTCGATGCGCCGCTGATGAACGGGCAGGGCACCATGGCGCCCCGCCTTGTGCTTGCGACAGCCGCGAACGGCGAACTCGCCGCGCTCGATCTCGCCCGCGCGCCGGTCGACTTGTCCGAGCAGGAAGTCGGCGGACGCCGCACGCCTGGCCCGGTCGACGCGTATGTCTATACCGACCGCGGCATCTACCGGCCCGGCGAGAAAGTCGAAATCACCTCCCTCCTGCGCGACCGTGCCGGACGCCAGGTGTCCAGCCGTAACGGGCACCTCGTGATCTACCGCCCGAACGGTCTGGTCGCCTCGAAGGTGCGTTTCAAGGACCCGAAACCCGGCGCAGTGCTGTCGACCTTTGACCTGCCGCGCGGCGCGTCCCGCGGCGAGTGGCGCGCCAGCATCGAGATCGACGGCATTGCCGGCGAGGCGGGCGAAGTCCGCTTCGCGGTCGAGGATTTCGTGCCCCAGCGCATCGCGGTGGATGTCAAAGCGGACGAGAAGACGGCCCTCAAGGCCGGCGGCGTCCGCGATGTCGAGATCGCGTCGCGCTTCCTGTACGGCGCCCCCGGTGCGGGCCTGACGGTGAAAGCCGAAGCCCGGCTGGAGGCCGATCCGTCGCCGTTCAAGGCGTTCGAAGGCTTCCTCTATGGCCGTCATGACCAGACCTTCGAGGAACAGATCCTCGAATTCGATGATACGACCACGGACGGTGCGGGCAAGGCGGTCGTCCGCCTCGCGCCCGGAACGGCGGGCTCGAATTCCGGCCTGCCGCTGCGCCTGAACACGGTTGTCAGCGTGCTCGAACCGGGCGGCCGCGCGGTCGCCGAGAGTGTCCGGGTGCCCTATCGCCCGGAAGGCTTCTACATCGGCCTGAAGCCCTCCTTCGAGGACAGCGTTGAAGAAGGCGGCGAAGCAAAGTTCCAGGTCGTTGCGGTCAACTCTGACGGCAAGGCCGTGGCCCAGCGTCTCAGCTGGAAAGTCCTCGCCATCGACTACCATTATGACTGGTACCGCGAAGGCGAGCAGTGGAGCTGGCGCCGGTCGCGCACGGTCACCAAGGTCAATGAAGGTGTGGTGTCGACGTCCGCAGGCGGTGTCGCCGAAATCAAGGCGCCCGGCCTCGAATGGGGCAGCCATGAACTGGTCGTCGAAGGGCAGGGCGCGTTCGCCAACTCCGGCGCAAGCACCAGCTTCTATGTCGGCTGGGGTGGCTGGACGAGCGAAGACGGCACCGAAGCCCCTGACCGGGTGAAGGTCGTTGCCTCCGAGAAATCGCCGAAAGTCGGCCAGAGCGCCGAGCTCACGATCGTGGCCCCCTATGACGGGCAGGCCCAGGTCGTGGTGGCGACAGACCGTGTGCTGAGCGTCCAGAACCTCGCGGTCACGTCCAAAGGCACCAAGATCACGCTGCCGGTCACGGCCGAGTGGGGCGAAGGTGCCTATGTCATGGTCACGGTCTATTCTGGCCGCGACCCCGTGCTCAATGCCAAACCCCGCCGCGCAGTGGGTGTGGCCCACATCCCGGTGGACATGGCCTCGCGCACCTTCAAGGTGGCGATCGCCGCGCCGGATGTGGCCCGTCCTCGTACGGAGCAATCGGTCGACGTGACGATCACCGGCGGACCGAAGGAACAGGTTTACCTGACCCTGGCCGCCGTCGATGAAGGCATCCTGCGGCTCACGAAGTTCAAGTCGCCTGATCCCGTCGCGCATTACTTCGGTCGCAAGGCGCTCGGCGTCGAGCTGCACGATGACTATGGCCGCCTGCTGGATCCCAACATGGGCATGCCGGCAGAGGTCCGCGTCGGCGGTGACCAGCTCGGCGGCGAAGGCCTGACGGTTGTGCCAACGAAATCGGTGGTGATCTTCTCCGGCCTCGTTGAAGTAAAAAATGGCAAAGCCAAAATTCCGCTGGCCCTGCCGGAATTCAATGGCGAGATGCGGCTGATGGCCGTCGCCTGGTCGAAAACCGGGCTCGGGTCGGCTGAGAAGAAGATGACGGTGCGCGACAAGGCGCCGACCGATCTGGTCATGCCGCGCTTCCTCGCCCCCGGCGATGAAGCCGTCATCACCGCCAGCATCGACAACGTCGAACTCGCAACCGGCGCCTTCATCGCGAAGGTGACAGGCGGCGCGCAGGTCAGCGTCCCGGCAACGCAGCTCACCCGCACGCTCGCCAAGGGCCAGCGCGCGGACCTGCCGGTGCGTGTGGCCGCCAAGAGCGAAGGCATCTCGCCTTTGCGCATCGATGTGACGGGCCCGGGAGGCTACAAGGTCGCGCGCAGCTATGAAATCCAGACGCGCTCGCCCTACCTGCCGGAATCCCGCGCCATGACGAAGCTCATGAAGCCGGGCGAGTCGTTCGCCATCGGCAAGGACCTGCTGAAAGGCTATGTTCCGGGCTCGGCCGATGTGGCCGTCGGTTTCTCGCCGATCCCGGTCGACGCCGCGACGCTCTACGCATCGCTCGACCGCTATCCCTATGGCTGTACGGAGCAGATCTCGAGCCGTGCGCTCCCGCTGCTCTATTCCGAACAGCTGGTGGCGATGGGCGCAAAAGGCGCGCGCGACAATGCGCGGGACAAGGTGCAGGTGGCCGTCAACACCATCCTCAACCGTCAGGGTGCGGATGGTGCGTTCGGTCTCTGGCGCGAAGGTGACGGCTACGCAACGCCGTGGCTGGGCGCCTATGCCACCGACTTCGTCTTCCGGGCCAAACAGGCCGGCTACTCTGTGCCGGACGAGGCTCTGAAGCGCGCTTACGGCGCCCTGCGCACGGTCGCGACAGGCGATGCCTGGCGGGTCTATGGGTATGATACGGTCGTCTATGAGGGCCAGTATTCCACCGACACGCAGCAGCAGATGATGTACCGCTCGTCGGCCTTTGCCCTCTACGTTCTGGCAAAAGCCGGGCAGGCCGACATCTCGCGCCTGCGTTACCTGCACGACCGCGAACTCGACAACATCGCGAGCCCGCTCGCCCGGGCGCATATCGGGGCAGGCCTTGCCTACCTGGGTGACCGCGCACGTGCCTCGTCGGCGTTCAAGTCCGCCGAGTCCAAGATCGGTTACACGAATGACGGCGACTATTACCAGACGCCGCTGCGCGATGTGGCCGGTATCTTGGCATTGGCCGCTGAAGCCGAACTTCCGGATACGGTCGAACGCCTCGCAACGCGGCTCGGCCGGGATGTGCCGGACGCCTCGGAGCTGACGACGCAGGAGAAGTCCTACATGCTGCTGGCCGTCAACGCGCTGACCAAGGGCGAAGGCACCGTGCAGGTTGCCGTCGCCGGTCTTGGGGCCGACAAGGACAACCAGCGCCAGTACATGCTGACCGAAGCCCAGGCCTCGTCGGGTGTGACGTTCAAGCTGAACGCCAAGGCGCCATTGTTCCGTACGGTGCTCGTCACGGGCGCGCCTTCGGCGCCTCCGCCGGCGGTCTCGTCGAAGCTCACGGCCGCGAAGCAGTTCTACACGCTGGCGGGTAGCCCGGTGAAACTCGACTCGGTGCGCCAGGGCGACAAGTTCGTTGTCGGCCTGACGATCACGACCGAAGAGCGCCGCCTCAACCCCGTGATCATCGCCGACCTTCTGCCCGCCGGTTTCGAGATCGAAACCGTCCTGCGCCCGGCCGATGCCCGCGTTGTCGAGTATGACTGGACCACCGGCACGGACCGCGTGCGGGCAGGGGCGTTCGACTTCCTGGGAGAGATCGCGCAGGCGCAAAGCTCGCAGGCGCAGGATGACCGGTATGTCGCCGCCATCAACGTCTATGAGAAGCCGGTCACGCTGGCCTATGTCGTGCGCGCCGTCACGCCGGGATCGTTCGCGATGCCGGGCGTGGTCGCCGAGGACATGTACCGGCCGGAAGTGTTTGGACGCTCTGCACCGGGACGCGTGACCATCCTCGCCGCACAAGGCGCTGCAGGCGGCAAGTAAGGAGACGCGTGTGGACGGGTCCGGTCGTCTGGACGGTTTATGGACGGCCTTCAGGGGCGTGCGATGGCCGAAACGGCTGCTCGCAGGCCTCGCCGGCCTGTTCGCCGCCGTGCTGCTGCTCGACCTCGTCTTCCCTCCGCCGCTGACGCGGGCGAACGTGAACTCGGTGCTGGTAACGGACCGGATGGGCAAGCCGCTCCGGGCGTTCGCGGCGCCCGATGGTCGCTGGCGGTTCGCTGTCTCGATCGAGGACCTCGACCCCGCCTTCGTCGACGCGCTCGTGCGGGTCGAAGACAAGCGCTTCTGGAACCATCACGGCACGGACTGGTTCGGCATGGCCCGCGCCGCGGTGGACAGCGCCGCGGCCGGCCATGTCGTCTCGGGTGGCTCGACCATCACGATGCAGACGGCCCGGATGCTGGAGCCGCGACCGCGGAACATCGGGTCGAAAGTCATCGAGATCTGGCGCGCCAACCAGCTCGAGCGGCGGTTCACGAAGGCGGAGATTCTCGAAATCTACCTCACCCTCACGCCCTATGGCGGCAACCTCGAAGGTGTGCGCGCCGCCAGCTGGAGTTATTTCGGCCATGAGGCCGACCGTCTGTCCTCGGACGAAATCGCGTTGCTCATTGCCTTGCCGCAATCGCCGGAAGTGCGCCGGCCTGACCGGCGCCCGGAGCAGGCAAAGAAGGCGCGCGACTGGGTCGCGAAGAAGCTTGTCGGCTACGGCGTGTTCGCGGAAGGGGAGGCCGACGAAGTGGCCGCGCTACCCGTGCCGCCCGCGCGGCTCGATTTTCCGGACCGGGCCTGGCATGCCGCCGACGCGGCCCTCTCCAACGGCCCGCGCGAGGATGTCCGCTCGACCCTCGATGCCGGCCTGCAGGCGGAGCTCGAGCGGATCGCGCTGACCCGCGCCGAACGGGAAGGCCAGGATGTGCAGGTCTCGGCCATCGTCGTGCACGTGCCGACCCGCGCCGTGCGCGCGCTTGTCGGCTCGGCCTCGCGCGACCGGGCCGGGGGCTGGATCGATCTCACCAACCGCTCGCGCTCGCCCGGTTCCACGCTCAAGCCCTTCATCTACGGGCTGGCCTTCGATGACGGCATCGCCTCGGCCGACACGCGCGTCGAAGACCTGCCGCGCCAGTTCGCGGGCTACCAGCCCGAAAACTTCGACCGGATGTTCCGCGGCGATGTGCGCATCTCCGACGCGCTCCAGCATTCGCTGAACATTCCCGCCGTGCTGATGCTCGACCGGATTGGCGCCGAGCGTTTCTCGGCCCAGCTCGCCATGGCCGGTGCGCGCCCACGCATCAGCGGCGCAGGCGGACGCGGGGCAGGGCTTGCGCTCGCTCTCGGTGGGGCCGGACTGACAGCGCGCGAACTTGCCATCCTCTATGCCGCGCTCGGCGATGGCGGCATCGCCAAGCCGCTTGTCTGGCGCGCCGAAGAAGAGCGCGCGAGCTATGAGGACCCCGGACACCGGTTGATGAGCGAGGCCTCCTCGCTCGAAATCCTGCGCATCCTCCAGGGCTCGCCCGCCCCTGAAGGACGCATGCCGGGCAGCCTGACGCGCGACGCGCCGCAGATCGCATTCAAGACCGGCACCTCCTACGGCTTCCGGGACGCCTGGGCCGCCGCCGTTTCCGGCGACCACGTCCTCGTGGTCTGGATCGGCCGGGCCGATGGCGCGCCCCGCACGGGCGTCACTGGCCGTGACAGCGCCCTGCCGGTGCTCTTCGAGATGGCGGACCGTGTCTCACATCATTTGCGCGATGACGGCGAAGCCCGCGCGCGGCTGACGACGGAGCGGCCGAAAAAGGCGCGCGGCGCCCAGCGCAACCTGTCGGAAGACCGTCCGCCCGAAATCCTGTTTCCGCCCGAAGGTGCCGAACTCTGGGCGGGCCCGGTCAACGGCCAGCCGGGCCGGCCCTTTGTCCTCGCCGGGCGAGGCGATGGCACCCTCAGCTGGTTCATCGATGGCGCGCCGACGCCTCTCGATGATGCGGGCTCGCCGATCTGGCAGCCCCGGCAACCGGGCTTCTACCAGGTGACCGCCGTCGATGCCGAGGGGCGCACCAGCCGTGTTCGCGTCCGGGTACTGACTGAAAATCCGGCCTGACCTGCCCATAGCGTGTGCTTGAGGTCACATCGGCGTGACAATGACGCAATCTCTGCGTGCCCCGGCTTCTTTTGGTGAACAGTCGCAACTATTTCACGCCTCTAGTGAAACGGTGTTTCTTCTCCCAGCGTGTGAAAGTTCAGAGTGCCCATGCAGCGTCCCGCCCTCGCCATCGCCCTCGCGGCCGGCCTCCTCGCCACAGGCTTCGCCTTTTTCTCCAGCGCAGGCGCGGAAGACCGCCGGCTTGAGGATCCCCCCTCGCGGGTCGCCACAGCCGTGTTCGCGGGCGGATGCTTCTGGTGCGTCGAGGCAGATTTCGACAAGGTCGAGGGCGTGCTGGAGACGGTCTCCGGTTACACGGGCGGAACACTGGAAAAGCCGACCTACAAGGACGTGACGCGCGGCGGCACCGGGCATTACGAGGCCGTCAAGGTCACCTATGATCCGGCAAAGGTCTCCTACGACGAACTGACGGAGTACTTTGTCCGGCACATCGATCCGACGGATGCCAAGGGCCAGTTCTGCGACAAGGGCGACAGCTATCGCTCCGCGATTTTCGTCTCGGGCACCGGCGAACGGACAGCGGCGGAAGAGACACTGACGGCGGCCGAGAAAAGCCTGCGGACCGATGTGGTGACGCAGGTCATTCCCGCCAGCACCTTCTGGCCGGCCGAGGACTACCATCAGGATTACTACCTGAAGAACTCGGTCAAGTATGGCTACTACCGCAAGGGCTGCGGGCGCGATGCGCGCGTGAAGGCGCTTTGGGGCAAGGTCGCGAAGGCGTCCTGACCCGTCAGGACGAGGCCGGGCAGGGCGGCTCCTCAAACTCGGTCTTGTCCTCGAACGAGGCTTCCCATTCCGGCGTGCGCGTCGCCGGCGCATAACCGGACGCGATGTAGAGCTGGAACACGCGCGTGATCGGGCAGCCATTGCCGCGCTCGCCCAGCACGATGCGGATCTGGCCCGCCGGCTCGAACGAAGCGAAATCGCTGCGCAGCCTCGGCCTTAGGCCGGGGCGCAAGGACGCGACGAGCACCCGCTCCGCCGGTGGGCCTTCCAGCGCTTCGCGCTCGGAAAAGCTCTTGGGCCCGGCATAACGGCGCCATGAGTAGAGCGGCAAAGCGCGGTCGCGCGCGTAGAAGTCGAGGCCATGCCAGGCCTCGCGTTCGTCCACCAGCACGGATGTCGCGCCGAGCCGGTCCGCTTCGGCAAACACCTGCTCGGCGGCCACGTCCCAACCGCGCGTGCGCTTCAGCGCGTTATCGAGGCCGATGGCCTTGGTTTGCGACGCTGGCAGCAACGTCATTCCGAGAAAGAAGACCGCGAGCAGTCCGTTCACGGCAAGGCTTGACCAGATCACTTTCGACCGCCCGGCAAACCAGGCTGCAACGAGGAGGCTCGCACCCGGATAGGCGGTGGCCGCCCAGTTCGCATGCGCGCGGCTGAGGACAGCTTGGCCCAATATGAAGACAAGGACGGGCAGCACGAAACACAGCAGCCAGCGAACGGCCGCCGTATGGCTGCCAGCCTTGACACCCCAACCGGCAAGCCCGGCCAGCAAGGCCAGGAAGCTGATCGGTCCGAACACCCCGAGCTGGTCGGCGGCGAAGGTCAGAGCATGCTCGGGGTTGAACAAATCCCCGCCAAGGTTTGCATTGTCCACCGTATGGCCGACGGTCTGGAAATCATTCGCCGCATTCCAGGCAAAGTGGGGCGCGATCAACAGGATCATGACGATCAGCGCAGCCGCGCCAGCCTTCGACATCAACGCCCGGCGTGTGGCGGCATCAACGATTGACGCCAGCACGAGGCCGATCAGGAAATACAGCATGGCATACTTCGCGAGGATCCCGGCGCCGAGCGCGAGCCCCAGCGCCGCGCCCGTCGCCCAGCCCCCGCCGCTCTTCAGCTGCCAGGCAAAATAGAGCGCCGCGCACCAGAACGGCATCAGCACGCCATCGGTCGAGAGGACCGTCGAAGACAAGGTCACCGCCGGCATCAGCGCATAGAGCAGCGCGGCATAAGTCCCTGTTCTGGCGGAAAACATTGCCCGCCCGGCGAAGTAGAGCGCGCCCGCCGCAGCGGTGTGGAGGAAGGGCGCAGCAAGGCGCACGGCCGATTCCGAATCTCCCAGAAGCCCGGTCATCAGATGGATCAGCCACGCGATCATCGGCGGCTTGGAATAGTATCCCCAGGCAAGCTCCTGAGCCCACCGCCAGTACTGCGCTTCATCCGCATACAGATTAAGTGGAGAGGCGAGGACGGCGGCAACCCGCACAACCAGGATCAGCGCCAACGCCGCGCCAACAAGGCGTGTCTCCGGGCTTTCGGGCAGGCGAATCGCTGAGCGCATGTTCCGTCCGGCCCTACTTAAGTCTCGATGCAACCTGACGTGCACAAATAAAGATCAATTTGCAACGGATCGTGATGCGCGAGCCGTCACCGGCGTGTCATTTTTGCATCGCAACGAAAAAACCAGAGCGCGATTGGGCAGTGCAGCAGAACCTTCAATCGTCTGTCACTTATCTGTCATGTAGCGCGGCTAATGGGCGGGCATTACCGAAACGCTAATGTGCGGATCGGCCGGGTCGACAATGTCGGGGAAGACACCATGATAAAGAATTTCTTTGCGCGCAGCGCATCCATTGCCGCCATTGCGGCTCTTGCGCCGGTTGCGGCGGTCTATGCTCAGGAAACCGCTTCGGAAGTACGCGGTACCGTTACAGATCAGGCAGGCGCGGCCGTTGTCGGCGCCAAGATCACCGTTCTCCACCAGCCGACCGGCACGGTGGACGTCATCACCACCGGCACCAGCGGCAACTTCTTCCAGAACGGCCTGCGCCCGGGCGGCCCCTACAGCCTCACGATCGAGGCAGCCGGCTATGAAGGCGGCACGATCGACGGCCTCTCCTTCGCACCGGGCCCGCAGGCACCGTTCCAGATCGCCCTTTCGCCGGTCGTCACGGCCGACACGGTTGTCGACACTGTCTTCGTCTCGGGCGAAGCTGAAAACACCCTCGACCTCAACAGCGGCGTCGGCTCGAACTTCACCGCGCGCGACCTCGCCAACCAGCCCACGCTGAACCGCGAACTCGCCTCTATCCTCGCCCGCGACCCGCTCTCGATCTCGGGCGGCACGAACAACCTCTCGATCGCTGGCGTCAACCCGCGCTACAACACCGTGACGATCGACGGTTCGATCCAGAAAGACAACCTCGGTCTCAGCACCGGCCTCGCTGCGACGCGCCGCTCGCCGATCGACATCGACATCATCGAATCGGTCCAGCTGGTTGCGTCTGACTACTCCGTGACCGCAGCCGGCTTCACCGGCGGCGGTGTGAACGTCGTCACCAAGGGCGGTACGAACGAACTCGATGGCGCGCTCTACTACTACTACCGCGACCAGGACTTCGTCGGCGAGTCGACCTTCGGCGGCACCGGCACGTTCAATCCGGGCGTGTTTGAAGAAAAAGAATACGGCGCCACCATCAGCGGCCCGATCATCAAGGACAAAGTCTTCTTCCTTGTGAACTACTCGAAGTTCGAAGACGCCCGTTCGGTCGATTTCGAAGCGGCAGATGCCACCAACGGCCTGACGCCGGCCTTCTTCACCGCGCTCAACTCGTTCGTTCAGACCACCTACGGTATCGACATGGGCGGCCGCCCGTCTTCGGCGGCTCTTCCGGAAGAATCCGAGCGCCTGTTCGCTCGCTTCGACTGGAACATCAACGACGACCACCGTCTGCAGATCAACGCCCAGCAGACCGAAGAAGTGGTTGTTGAAGGCGTCAGCGCCCTGACATTCCAGTCCGCCTGGTACCAGTCGCCGAACACACTCAACAGCTACGGCGCCCAGCTCTTCTCTGACTGGACCGACAACCTCTCGACCCGTCTGCGCGTGAACTACACCGAGAACGAGCGCGAGCAGGCCTGTAACGCTGGTGAAGGCGTCGGCGCCCTGAACTTCAACGTAACGGCCGCTGCGGCCAACGTCGCCGGTTCGCCAATCGCTGGCACCGTGACGTCGACTTCGAACCGCCTCATCGTCGGCGGCTGCGACCAGTTCCGCCACACCAACACGTATGCTGACGAGCGGCTGCAGCTCTCCGGTATCGCAGACTACACGGTTGGCGATTACATCTTCACGATCGGCGGCGAGTACGAGACCATCGAAGCTGCGAACGCCTTCTCGCAGTTCTCGCGCGGCCTCTTCACCTTCGGCGCCAACTCGAGCGGCAACACCACGCTCATCCCGAACCTCCGCGCCCGCACGGCAAACACCGTCCAGTACCGGAACGTCACGTCGAACAACACCGACGACTACCTCACCGAGTTCGCCTATGAGCGCGCCGCGCTCTTCGGCCAGGCCCGCGTCCAGGTGAACCCGGACCTCGAACTCAGCGCCGGTATCCGCTACGAGCGCCTGACTTCGGACGATGTTCCGGTCAATGACCCGACCTTCCTCTCCTCGGTCGGCATCCCGAACACGACGACGACCGACGGTCTGGACCTGATCCTTCCGCGCTTCGGCTTCCGCTACACGCCGTTCGACCGCACCACCATCACCGGCGGCTTCGGCGTCTTCGCGGGCGGCGATCCGGGCGTCTGGACGCTCAACGCCGTCGCGCCGCTGGTTGCAACGTCGCAGCTTACGAACGTCGCCCTCGTTGACCCGAGAACGATCCCGGCCGCCGCAATTGCCGGTGTTGCCGCCGGCACGCCGGTCGCAATCGACGCCATCGCACCGCAGTTCGAAATCCCGCGCGACCGCAAGGCTTCGCTCCGGATCGACCAGGAATTCGACCTCGACTTCGGCTTCGTCAATCTCGGCACCGACTACCGCGCTTCGGCTCAGGTCCTCTTCACCCAGGGTCTGGAGTCCTTCCTCTGGCAGGAATATGCGCAGACCCAGTCGATCCCGGCCCGCACCCCCGGCGTCGCGCCGGACGGTCGTCCGATCTACGCCGACCTCCAGAACGTCACGCCGACCGTCAGCAACCGGACGGTTCTGACGAACGGCTACGGCGGTGACAGCACGGTTTACACCCTGTCGCTCGACAAATCGTTCGACTTCGGCCTCGATGTCTTCGCGTCCTACAGCTACCAGGACGTTCAGGCCCTGACCGAAGGTTCGTCCTCGCGCGGCGTCTCGGCCTTCCGCGGCCAGGTCGCCGACGACCGCAACTTCCCGGATGCCCGCACGTCGCTGTACCAGGTTGAAGACTCCTTCAAACTGGGCCTGTCCTACGAGCGCGCCTTCATCGCCGATCTCGCCACCCGGATTGACCTGTTCGGTCAGTTCACCTCGGGCGGTGCCTACACCTACACGTTCGACATCTCGGACACGAACTCGCTGTTCGGCCGCAACGGTCTCGGCGAAGCACCGTTCGACAACAGCCCGCTGTACGTTCCGAACCTGGCCGGCGACCCGCGCGTCGTCTACGCCGCAGGCTTCAACCAGGCCGCCTTCCGCGCCTTCGTCGAAGGCCGTGGTCTGGAGCAGGGCAAGATCCACGACGTCAACTCCGACGAATCGGCTTGGAACCAGCGCTGGGATCTCCGCTTCCAGCAGGATCTGCCGGGCCTCTTCGGTGCCAAGAACCTCGTCGGCGAGAACAAGCTGAAGCTCGTCCTCGACATCGAGAACGTCGCGAACCTGATCAACGACGAGTGGGGCACCTTCTACACCGCTCCGGCCAACGGCCAGCGTACGCTGGTGACGGCGGACCTGATCCGCGCGTCGCTCGCCACGTCGCCGGCAAGCATTGCCAGCGCCCCGGCGCTGACCAACGACGCCGCACGCACCACCTGTCTCACGCAAGGTTCGTGCGTCTATCGCTACAACACCTTCATCACCAACAACACGACCAGCAACCGCTCGAACGCCCTGTCGTCCTGGCGTGCCCGCGTTGGCATCCGTTACGAGTTCTAAGCGGCCCAGCCGTTTCGAAAGTGACTATCAAGGGGCGGCCTTTCGGGGCCGCCCTTTTCCTTTGGCGTAACCTATGGCAAGGCGCGCAGCATCATGACTGGTCCGAATTCATTCCTTCCGCCCGAGTGGGCGCCGCATGCGGCTCTCTGGGCCGGCTGGCCCCGGCTTGCCGAAGAATGGGGCGGCGACCTTGCGCCCGCGCGCAGTGACATCGCCGCCTTCATCCGCGCAGCCTCGGCGCATGTGCCGGTAAAGGTCGCGATCGGGTCGGACGAGGCGATGGCCAGCGCGCAGGCGATGACCGGCGGCGCCGCCGAGCTCATCGCGCTTCCCACCGGCGACATCTGGCTGCGTGACACGGGCCCGATCGTGACGGGGCAGGGGCCCGCGCGCGAAGCCCAGGTGTTCCGCTTCAATGGTTGGGGCGGCAAATACCTGATGGACGGCGACACCGAGACCGCCGCCGCACTCGCGGCACACGAACATCTGCCCGCCCGCAAGCATGACTTCGTGCTCGAAGGCGGCGGCATCGATGTGGACGGCGAAGGCCGCCTGCTGACGACCCGCCAATGCCTGCTCAATCCGAACCGCAATCCGGGTCTGAACATCGACCAGATCGAAGGCCACTTGCGCGCCGCGTTCGGTGTCGAGGAGATCCTGTGGCTCGGCGATGGTCTCGCCAACGATCATACCGACGGGCACGTGGACAACATCGCCCGGTTCATCGGACCCGGCCACGTCCTCTGCCAGCACCCGGCGGGCCCGGATGATCCGAACACGGATGTCCTGACAGAGATCGAGCGGTCGCTCGCCGCCGCCGGCCTGATGGTCTCCACCATCCCGTCGCCGGGCCTTGTCCATTTCGGAGACGGGGTGCCCGTGCCCGCGAGCCACATGAACTTCACGATCACCAATGGCGCCGTGCTCGTTCCCATCTATGAAGACCATTACAGCGCCGTCGCGCTCGCCGAACTTCGCGCGCTGTTCCTTGGCCGCGCTGTCATCGGCTTGCCCGCCCGCGGCATCCTCGCCGGCGGCGGCAGCTTCCATTGCATGACCCGCGAAATCCCCGCCTGACAGGAGGCATTCCATGGCCCGCACGCTGACCCTCGCCGCGATCCAGTTCACGCCGTCCGATGATATGCAGGACAATATCGAGCGTGTGGCCGGTTTCATCCGCGACGCCGCCGCAAAAGGCGCCGATGTCGTCCTGCCGCCCGAGCTTTTCGGCGGCCATTACTTCTGCAAGACGCAGGAAGAAGAACACTTCGCGCGCGCGATGGAATGGCCGGACCATCCGGCGGTTCGTCAGTTGTCGGAGCTTGCCGGAGAGCTTGGCGTCGTCATCCCCGTCTCGATCTACGAAAAGGACGGCCCGCACTACTTCAATTCCGTCGTGATGATTGATGCCGACGGCACGCCGCTTGGTGTCTATCGCAAGAGCCATATTCCGGATGGCCCGGGCTATCAGGAGAAGTTCTACTTCCGTCCGGGCGATACCGGCTTCCGCACCTGGGAAACGATGAAGGGCCGCATCGGCGTTGGCATCTGCTGGGACCAGTGGTTCCCTGAGGCCGCCCGGGCCATGACACTGATGGGCGCAGACGCGCTGCTCTACCCCACCGCGATCGGCGCCGAGCCGCAGGATGCCGGCCTCGACACCGCCGCCCGCTGGCGCCGCGGCATGCAAGGCCATGCCGTCGCCAACGTCATTCCGGTCGTGGCCGCCAACCGTGTCGGCGATGAAGGTGGGCAGGTGTTCTACGGCACGAGCTTCATCACCGACGAGACCGGTGAAATCGTCACCGATTTCGGCCGCACGGAAGAAGGCGTTCTGATCGCGACCTTTGATCTCGATCACATCGACCGGGCCCGCGCCGCCTGGGGTTTCTTCCGTGACCGTAGGACCGAACTCTACGACATCCTTCTCTAGGATATCTGGGGTCAGGCTTTCTCGCGGACCGCCGTACCCGGATCATTGGCGGGCGTCGTCGAAGGTTTGGCCGGTCTTGCGAAGAACGCGGCCGCAGGTGAGAAAATGCCAGCCGAACGCCGAGA
>JAIXVM010000122.1 GCA_027482995.1 Hyphomonadaceae bacterium
GACGGATACGGCCATCAACGCTTCTTCGGTGCGAAGGTTTCTGCAAAAGCCCGGGCCATGCGCCGCGTTGCCCGCAGCTTGCCACCCAGCTTCAGCGCCACCGGCGGACCCATGTCCGTCTTGTTCGCATCGACGATGAAGATTCGTCCCGTCGCCCGATCGCGTAGGACATCGACCCCACCCCAGTCGAGCCCGATCTCTGCAGCAAAGCGCTCAATCACGCGGATTTCATCAGCGGAGTAGCAATTGCGGGGTTCGTCGAGCAAAACTTGGACATTCTCGTTGAGAAACCGCCGCTCAAGCGGGCGGCGCTTGCGAAACACGACAACCGGCGATCCGCCCACGAGGCAGCAGCGCAGATCCTCGACCAGTCCGCCCGGAATCTCGTTGTCGATCAGGCGCTGATAGGTCTTGCCCGGAACGGCGGCATCGACAGGTCCCTCAATTACGCGTCCGTCATGGGCGGCGTTGGCCTCGGACTTCTCGACCATGCGGCCCTTGTAGGTCAGCGGATCGACCTTCAGCGCGTAGCCACTGGCGGCCTCAAAGGCCGAAGCGACGCGGGACTTGGAGATATCGTTGCACTTGAAATTGAGGAGGCGGGCGCCCGGCTTCACGGTGGGCACGCCGTTCACGGTTTCGGTCGAATCATCAAACTGCATCACGATGTCGGCCTCGGCGACATCTTCGACGAGCTTGGCGCCGGAGACGTGCATGACCGACCAGATGAAGTACCAGGGCCGCGGCTTGTCCGGATAGAAAGCCATGGTCGGGCGCTTGTGCCCGGTCAGGCGGCGCCAGGTGCGCCAGGTCTGGACGAAGAAATAGAAACAGAACCAGGTGAACACGCTGTGCAGCAGCGAAATGTCCGGCACGATTCGCGCGCCGGTTTTCTTGACGAGGATGACGCCCTCTTCGAGCTCGAAATCGTCGGTCCACATGCGGCCTGACATGGATGTCGTTCCTTGTTTCTTGTCCGCGCCGGTGTTGCCGGTTTTGTGTTCGGTGATGGCACCGGGTTCAGGCGCGGGTGCATCGCTGACACCAGAGCCGGGTTCAATACCTGATTTATGGCGCGACTGTGTCAGATGCCCTGCCTCACAACAGTTCGCGCAGGCTTGAGAGATCGTATCCGGCGCCTGCTGCCGCGTCGATAATGTCATCGCCCGCGCCTTGTCCAGCATGAACGAGCGCCCAGGCTGTGATCGAGCGGGTACCGGTGCGGCAATACGCCAGCACGGGCTGCGGCGCCTCGTTCAGGATATGCCCCATCCGCTCCACGACCTCAGGCGTCGGCGCGCCGGAGAATGGCAGGGCCGCGAAGGTCAGGCCAAGCGCTTCGGCCTTGGCGCGGATCGCGCCCATGCGCGGCTGGTCCACGCCGCCTTCGCCATCCGGGCGATTGGCAATCAGCGTCTTGAAGCCGGCCTTGGCCACAGCTTCGAGATCAGCCTCTGTAAGTTGGGGGGCCACCGCAAAATCGGGCGTAACCTGACGGATATCGGCCATCTGAAGGCTCTCCTTGAGTGCAGCACATCGCTTGATCGCTACGCATGACAAGCTAAGGAATGTAAAGGCCCCTGCCAAGCGGGCGTGGCCATACCGGCCCTTCAACCTGTTGTGACCAGAGGCTTTTCACCCCCGTGACGATGCTGCAACGCGCTTTCCGCAGGATTCCGTGGGGATACACCCTCCGCCGCCTGCTGATCGCGATTCCCACGATGCTGGCCATCATCACGGTCGCCTTCCTGATGATGCGAGCGGCGCCGGGCGGCCCGTTCGACGGCGAGCGCAAGCTTCCGGCCGCCACTGAGCGCGCCATCGCCGAGAAATTCGGTCTCGATAAACCGCTGCACGAACAGTACCTCGATTATGTCGCCGGCGTCCTTCAGGGCGATTTCGGCCCGTCCTACAAGACGCTGGGCAAGAGCGTGAACGACCTGATCGCCGAAGGCCTGCCGGTCTCGCTGACGATCGGCGCGCTGACGATGCTGATCTCCCTGATCCTTGGCACAGCCCTCGGCGTGTTCGCGGGGCTGAGGCAGAACTCGGCGACCGATTACGGCGTGATGGGAATCGCGATGATCGGCATCTCGGTGCCGAGTTTCGTGATCGGGCCCATCCTGATTCTCGTTTTCGCGCTTGGCGCCGGGCTGTTCGCCGTGGGCGGGCTCGGGTCCTATCCCAACATCGGCATGAGCTGCCACAACATGACGTTGCCCGTGCTCACGCTGTCGCTTGCGCAGATCGCGATCATCTCCCGTCTGATGCGCGCCTCGATCATCGAGACCATGCGCGCGAACCACATCCGCACAGCCCGCGCCAAGGGGCTCTCCGAATGGGATGTGATCACCCGCCATGCCCTGCCCTCGGCGCTGCTCCCGCTCGTGTCCTATGCCGGCCCTGCCATGGCGCGCGTGATGACGGGCTCGGTGGTGATCGAGAAGATCTTCGGACTGCCCGGCCTCGGCAGCTATTTCGTCGATGGCGCGCTGAACCGGGACTACACGCTCGTAATGGGCGCCATCATTGTCTATGCGGGCCTCATCATCCTTCTGAACCTCGTGGCGGACATCCTTTACGCCATGCTTGACCCCAAAGTGAAATACGACTGATGGCCAGCGCCGCGCCGATCCTCGATCCGACAGGCCGCGCCGAAGCGGTCACGCAGGCCATCCGGGGCGGCCGCTCCCTCTGGGACGATGCGCGCGCCCGCCTGATGCGCAACACGGCCGCTGTGGTGTCGATCGTGCTGTTCGCGATCATCGTGCTGGTCGCCGTCATCGGTCCGATGGTCTGGGTGCACAATCACGAGACGATCTCGGACCTGCGCACGATCCCGCCCACGTTCGAGAACTGGCACATTCTCGGCACAGACCTGCAGGGCCGTGACCTGTTTGCGCGCCTGCTGATTGGCCTTCGCATTTCGCTGATGGTCGGCATCGTAGCCACCATCGTCAGCCTTGTGATCGGCGTCACCTGGGGCGCGGTCGCAGGCTATCTTGGCGGGCGCATCGACAATTTCATGATGCGGATCGTGGACGTGCTCTACGCCCTGCCCTTCATCTTCTTCGTCATCCTCCTGCTCACCGTGTTCGAGCGCAACATCGTGCTGATCTTTGCCGCCATCGGCGCCATCGAATGGCTGACGATGAGCCGGATCGTCCGGGGGCAGACCTTGTCGATCAAGAACAAGGAATTCATCGAAGCGGCGCGGGCGGCCGGTGTCTCGCAGTACGGGATCATCACGCGCCACATCCTGCCGAACGTGATCGGACCGGTGGCCGTTTATGTGACGCTGACTATCCCGGTCGTGATCCTGGCCGAAAGCTTCCTGTCTTTCCTCGGCCTCGGCGTGAACGAGCCGCTGACCTCGCTCGGCGTGCTGATCGCCGACGGGGCCGACAATATGGAAGACAAGCCCTGGATGCTGATCGCTCCGGCAGTGACCATGTCCGTCACGCTCCTCTGCCTCAACTTCATCGGCGACGGCCTGCGCGACGCGCTCGATCCGAAGGAACGCTGATTTCGGCGCACAAGTTTGCGCTTGTGCCTCGGAACATCTCCGATTGCCCGACCATCGCAGAGTTTTTTCTTGTCATCCCGGCAAAAGCCGGGACCCAGAGAGACTTGATGGGAAACAGGTTTCCGGCTTCCGGCTATCGCCGGGATGACACGCAACGAAAGAATCGGATCGCGTCCCAATCCGCCCGGGTCCGCTCCGGGGGTAATCTCAGCTCGAGCGTGAGGCCGAGGAGGTGATTGGCCAATCCTCACGCGGGTCCGGCGGCAACGGGATAATCCCTGACCGTTGGAAGCGGATGGGATCAGAGCCCCGGTGCGCACCGGAGACACCTGACTTCCCCCAAAACATAATTCAA
Organism: Hyphomonadaceae bacterium; assembly: GCA_027482995.1. GTDB lineage: Bacteria > Pseudomonadota > Alphaproteobacteria > Caulobacterales > Hyphomonadaceae > Hyphomonas. The sequence goes on from JAIXVM010000122.1 coordinate 3,882, forward strand.
CGTCCCCGGACCCTTGGGCAAAGCCCATCCGCAGGACCCGAATGAGGCGCAAAGCCGGAAGGGGCCCCCTGTCCGGGCCTTGGCGTTTGCGGCTACTCCGCCGACTCGACGCGCCATGGCGGGAAGCGGCGGTTCTTGCCCGCCGTGTAGAGGCAGACGCGGTTGCCGGCCGGATCGCGGTACCAGGCTTCGGTCCAGAGCCAGTCCATCCGTTCGGGCTCAGCCAGCGGATGGATGCCCGACATGCACCGGCCACCCACCTCGATGAAAACATCCTTTACTTCGAAGTACACAGCCGGCCATTCTCCGGGCGCGGCGCCGTCCACCATGTGCAGAGACAGCGTCGAGGGCTCCTCGCCTTCCTCTGCCGGGCATTCGAAGCGCGCATATTTCGGCGGTGAGTCGACGATCAGCTTCAGGCCGAAACGCTGCCACCAGGCAACGCTCGCCGCATAGTCCGTACAAGGAAGGGTGATCTGATTGAGGCGCATGCACGGGCTCCGGGTCGCGGCACTGGGACTGGGCGGCATACTACCCGCGTGAAAGACCTGCTGGCAATTGCGCCCGGATTGGCTGTAAAAGGCGGGCAGCAACACACCGCAGGCGGGCCTGCTGCACGGGAGAGCTTCACATGAAATGGCAAGGTGGCCGGCGCGGCGGCAATGTTGAAGACCGGCGCGGACTTGGCCCCGGCGCAGCGGCAGGTGGCGGCATCGGCGTCGTCGTGATCGCCTTGATCGGCTATTTCGTGTTCGGCATCGATCCGCAGCAGACCCAGTCGATCCTCGGCGAAGGCACCGCCGTGGAGCAGCAGGCGGGCGTCGAAGGCACGCCGGCTGACGAAGCCGGCCTGTTCGTCGACGTCGTCGGCGCCAATATCAATGATGTCTGGGTGAAGGCCCTGCCCGGCTACACACCGCCGAGCGTGGTGCTCTATGAGCAGGGTACCAGCACCGGCTGCGGCTTTGGCCAGGCGGCGATGGGGCCCTTCTACTGCCCGCCCGACCAGACCGTGTATCTCGATCTCTCCTTCTGGAGCGAAATGGAAACGAAGCTTGGCGCGTCCGGCGCCGAGTTTGCCCGCGCTTATGTGATCGCGCACGAGTTCGGCCACCATGTGCAAACGCTGACCGGCGCCTCGCAGGAAGTGCAGAAGGCGCAGCAAGCCGCGCGCAGCCAGGAAGAAGCGAACCAGTATTCCATCGCGCTGGAATTGCAGGCCGATTGCTATGCCGGCGTTTGGGCCGCGCAGGCGGGCGCGGTCTCGAACGGGGCGGTCGCGCTGGAACAGGGCGACATGGAAGAAGGCCTGAAGACGGCGCAGGCCATCGGCGACGACATGATCCAGAAGCGGATGACCGGCAAGGTGACGCCTGAAGGCTTCACCCACGGCACGGCGGCGCAGCGGATGGAATGGCTCGGACGCGGCTACCAGTCCGGCGATCCGAACGCCTGCAACACGTTCAAATAGGCGCAGCCTCGGGCGCGGCGACCGACACCGCCACACTCTGGCCGACCAGGGTGGCCGCTCCGAAGATCGTCATGAAGCTGATATCCGTGGCGTCGCGTCCCACCGCGATGCGCACGAGGCTGTCCTCGGCCGAGAGGCGCGTCGGATCGATCAGGTGCCAGGCATTGTCGAGCCAGACTTCGACGACCGCATGGAAATCCGGCGGATTGATCGCCGGCGCATAGGCCGAGACCATGCGCGCGGGAATGCCGACGGCGCGGCAGAAGCTGATCAGCGTGTGCGCGTAATCGCGGCAGACCCCGCGGCGCATCAGGAAACTGTCGGTCGCTGTCGTCGTCGCGTCGCTGACGCCGGGGGTGTATTCGAAGTTGCGGTAGATCCAGTCCGCCATCTCCAGCACCTGGTTGCCGCCCTGCGCGCCGGACGAAAACTGGCTTTCGGCAAACGGCGCGAGCCGGTCGGACTCGCAGTAGCGGCTCGGCATCAGGTAGGTGATCACGTCATGCGGCAGGTCGCGCCGCAGGGGTACGTAGAGGCCCGCGATGTTGACGTGCCCGCGCGTGACATCGACGAGCGCCTGATAGGTGATCGTCACGTCGCCGCCCGCCGTCGTCCATTGCCGGCGGCCCATCAGCTCGGGACCATCTGCCAGCGTCAGCGGGCTCATCGGGCTCAGCGACAACTGGTCAGAGACGACAACCTGGTCCTCCCCCCGGATCGCTTCGAGCGCCAGCACGACGTCCGCCGGCTGAGCAAAATGGTACGAGAGTGAAGCGTCGATCTTCACGCGCATGGGCGGCGTCCTGATTGTTGGAGTGTAGGCGTGTCGAAGGCGGTAGCCGCGCTGCAACGTGCGGCGCAGGCATTTGTTACCGCAGGGGCAACAATAATTCCTGAACATGGATCAGGGGCGGCGCGTCTTCAGGTATTCGGATTCCAGTCTTCGCGTCCGTGGCGGATGCGGGCGATGACGATCTCCGTCTCCCGCACATCGAAGATGATGACATGAGCGCCGGCCGGATGAACACGAACCGCCGGGACAAACTCATCCCGCAAACGGACAGCTAGCGGAAAGCTTTCAATGAAGCGGAGTTCTTCCGTCAGCCGATCAAAGTAGCGCCGCGCTTGAACGTCTCCGAATTGCAGGACGCCTTCCTGGTAGATCATGCGCAGGTCCGCGCGTGCGGCAGGCGTCAGCCTGAGCGGCTTCATCGGACAGGTTCAGCCAGGATGTCGGCAATGATTTCGTCCAGCGACTCTTCGCAGATCCCGCTCGCGAAACCTTCGTCGATCTTTTCCTGAAGCGCCCGGATTTTTGCGACACGCTCCGCATCGCGCCGGATCAGGTCGCGAACGTAGTCCGAGGAGTTGGCATACTTGCCGCCCTCAGCTTGCGCCTCGACAAAGGCCTTCATCTGGTCCGGCAGGGAGATGTTCATGGTGGCCATTGCGGGGCTCCTTGGGGCGGAGGATCGTTTTTTTGGCAAAGTTTGTCAATTGACCGGCGGGGTGCATTTCACTTAGAAATTCGGTGTCAACTTGGTCATCAAATGGCTTACACCTACACTAGGAAATCAACTATCGAGGACCTCAAGCGAGAAGGCTTTTTTAGCCTTCAGTTTGAATGCCAAAGTTGCACTAGGAAAGAAGCGATTCCTCTTTCCGATTTTGCGAGCGATCTCAGCTATGAGGTTATCTTCTCACATGGCGCTGCGTGCGTAACTTGCGCGAAGAAGACACACTATCTCACACCGCTTCGGCAGACCGAAGCTCGAACCAGAAACGTGTCGCCTCAGATAGATCAAACTGCGGCGACTAAAATCGATCAGCTTGCGACGAAGCTCGACGAAACACGCGTGGGCGACGGTAGTTCGCCGCCCGAGTCAAAAGGCGTTGTTGAAGAACTAAACAAACTCATAGAACATCAGGCTGAACTTAGCGCAAAGTCTGCGACGATACACGCAACAGGGCGCAGCTGGTCTGCACTGACTCCTCAAGAACAATCGACACTAACAGAACTTGAGAAGCGCAAGCTTTACATGCACGCACTAAAGAAAGTTGGATGGGGGATTGCACTGATAACCGGTATACCGACCTTCTTTTGATCTACCCGTCATCGCGAATCCCCCAACCCCGTTAAGTATCCAAAAAGCTTCGCAGCTTGCGGCTGCGGCTCGGGTGTTTCAGCTTGCGCAGGGCCTTCGCTTCGATCTGGCGGATGCGTTCGCGGGTGACCGAGAATTGCTGGCCGACTTCTTCGAGCGTGTGGTCGGTGTTCATGCCGATGCCGAAGCGCATGCGGAGCACACGTTCCTCACGCGGCGTGAGCGAGGCGAGCACGCGGGTGGTCGTCTCGCGCAGGTTCGACTGGATGGCCGCGTCC